>JBDQHQ010000060.1:0-11115 GCA_040264795.1 Akkermansiaceae bacterium
ATTTGCCACCGGTGAGCTCGGTGTCTTGGCCCTCGTTTTTGGCATTCTTGTCAAAGACCGTTTTGTCGGCCCCTATTTTTTGGTCGCCCATATCAGCTCCCGTTTGTTTGAATTTTTCAGCGCGGGCGGCGGCAAGTGCCCGGTTTTCAAGGGCTTCTTTCCAATCATGTCGCTTGGCGAGGGCACGATCATAGCTAGTGATCGCAAATTCATATTTTCCCTGCATCAGCCAGGCGTTGCCTTGATTGAAGTGAGCCTCGGCCGTGTCAACTTTGGCGAAACATTGCACCGCCTTTTCGAATTCCCCGGCACGATACCATGCCACGCCCTGCCAGACGGGATCATTGAATGTTTCAGCCGCATGGTCATACTCACCAGTTTTGAAAAGCCGTTGCCCCTGCTGATCCTGGGTGAACCAGAGGCCTCCCCAGGTGATGCTTCCGAGGATGGTGATGATGGCGAGTGCTTTCATGCCGGTATCTCCTTTGATGTGGTTTCGCGTCGGAAGGTAGAAAGTAAAAGCAGGGCAACCAGCGGCGTGATCCAATAGCCGGCTTCCTCCCAGTTGGCTCCGGGCTCATCGGATTTGGCGACCGGTTGGCGGGCGGCAAGACGGATGAGTGCTGAGATGTCCTCGTCTTTGGTGCTCAGTGGCTCGACCTTCGCGCGCAGGGTCTTGGCAGCGGCGCGCAGGGACTCGTCCTGATCCGATCCGGGGCTATTGATTGAGAGGAAGGCGATGGGGAAGTCGGATATGCCTGAGAGGCTGTCCGGCGAGCTTTGCACCGAGTCTGCCAGAACCAGGATCGTGCCACTCTTACCACTTTGAGAGAGTATTTTTTGAGCGGCTGCCAAGGCGAGGTCAAGACGGTCTCCCGCAAGGGGCATGATTTCCGGACTAAGCTCGGTAGCCATTTGTGAGACAACCGCTGTGTCACTCGTAGGGGGTAGTACCAAGTGCGCGCTACCGGCATAGGCAATCAAACCCAGTGGTTGTCCTGGCCGGGCTTTGGCGAGATCGGCGATTTTGAGGTGAGCGCGCTCCAAGCGCGATGGTGCGGGGTCAGCCGTTTCCATACTGACATCCGTTTTGAGCAGGATCATCAGTGGCGTGGTGTCATCGGAAAGTGGATTGGGCTCGAGGCGCCAGGTGGGCCCGGCGATGGCGATGAGCGCAATGAACCAGATGGCAAGTATGGTCACAGCAGGTCCACGTCTGATGCTTTCACGTCCCTGGGTC
Organism: Akkermansiaceae bacterium; assembly: GCA_040264795.1. GTDB lineage: Bacteria > Verrucomicrobiota > Verrucomicrobiia > Verrucomicrobiales > Akkermansiaceae > Oceaniferula. Next base: position 1,241 of record JBDQHQ010000060.1, read on the forward strand.
AGCGCGTTAAGGAGCTCCGGAGCAATTTGCTGCCGCCAGCCACTCAAGGGGTCTGCCCGGCGTTGCCATCGTATCCAGACGAGAACGAGTATGGGCAACAACAGGAGCCAGCCGGGGCGAATGAAATGAAAGTTGGTGATGATCTCGTTCATGTTTCCAGCTCGAGTTTTCCTGTTAGCGGGTTAACACGCACCAGCCCGTTTGTTTGAAGGGGTCGGGATCCTCGTGATTTGGCTATGATCCATAGAAGCTTTTCAATGACAGAGAGCAGCACGGCGGCGAGTAGCGGCCAGTAGAAGAGATCACGGCGCGGCCGGTGACTGATCGTGTTGACTTTCCGTGTTTCGATTTGATCCAATTCTGTATAAATACCGGTCAATTGCTCGTGGTCGGCGGCAAAGAAATAGGACCCCGTTGTTGTTTCTGCCACTTCACGCAGGGTGACTTCATCCAGTTTTTCCTCCCCGACAGTAGTAGGATCCCCGATCGCTACGGTGTGGACACGAATACCCTTTTCCTTGGCGATCCTGGCGGCCTCGATCGGTGGCACCTGGCTCTTGGTGTCATTGCCGTCGGTAAGGGCGATGATGGTTTTCTCAGGAGCTTCACTTTGATCAAAAAGCGTAATGCCAAGCCCGATGGCGTCACCAAATGCCGTGCGTCCTCCGGCCATGCCGATGGCAGTTTCGTCGAGCAATTGGGCGGAGAGATTAAGATCCGTGGAAAAAGGAGCCTGAAGAAACGGTGCGTCACCAAAGACCACAAGACCGATGCGGTCACCCTCGCGGCGCTTGAGGAAGTCTCCCAGCACCTCCTTGACAGCGGTGAGGCGGTCCATGGTTTTACCCTCGGTATTGGTGAAGTCTTCCTGACGCATCGAGCCGGAGAGATCAACCAAGAGAAGGAGATCACGGGTGGGGAGCTCTTTGCTGACGGGTTCTTCCAGCCACTGGGGGCGTGCCAGGGAGACAAGCAGGAGTAACCAGATGAGACCGGGAATGATGTGGCGCCCGGTTTTGCGCGCTACTTCTGAAACGGCTCTATCAGCAATGGCTTTCCGCAGGCGGTTGCCGAATGGCACTCGCACTGCTACCTCGGTGAGCTCCCTCGCCGGTAGGATCCACCACAGCAGCCACGGAAGTGGTAGCAGGAAGATGATCCACAAATGGGCGAAGGTGAGCATCGGTTGTATTTGCTTGTGAGGATAGTTTGGTTTGCCGGTGATGGTCCTTACTTGTCCATCTGCTGAAGTATTTCGGGCAGGGGATTGCCACGTGTGCCGGATGGTGGTTTGGCACCTACAGCAGCGGAGAGAGTTGGTGCGATATCCAAGGGCTCGATGGGGCGTTGAATTCGTTCTGCTTTCAGTGCACCGCCGGCAAAGATCACCGGGACGTAGGTGTCATAGCTCCAGGGCGAGCCATGGGTGCAGGTTACTTTAAGACCATCGAAATCATTGATGAAGCAATGCGGTTGGTGCACGACGAAGATGTCACCTGAGCGAGTGGGGTTATAGTTGCGCAGTACGGAGTTAACCAACGGAACGTCTGGCAGGTTGCCCTCACGCAAGGCGGCACTCGAGATTGCAAGTGCCACGCCCTCAAACTTCATCAACTCCGCGGCGATTACTTTCTCTAGCTCGGCTTGATTGAGTTTCTTCTCGCGAATGATCTCGCGGTCGAGATAAACGTAGGGATGATGGTAAGCTTGAATGATGTCTTTGCCGATTCCGAACTTCTCCTTAATGGCTTTGATGGCGGATGTTTTATCCCACTCTTCCGGGGTTACGTACTTCGCCTCGATGCCATGTGTGTTGAGGTAGCCCGGAGCTTCAGGGCCACCGTGGTCAGCAGAGAGAACGATGAGCGTGTTTTTTAAGCCGACTGTTTTTTCAACATGGGCAAAGAGATCTGCAAGAGTGCGGTCCAGACGCAGGAGGTTGTCTTCCATTTCAAGACTCGAGGGGCCAAAGAGATGGCCGATGTAGTCCGTGGAAGAGAAGCTTACGGACAGGTAATCCGTCACCTCGTCCTGCCCGAGCTGCTCGGCATCGATCAGGGTTTTGGCGAAGTCCAGGGTCAGATCATCACCCGCTGGGCTGAGGGTTAGAAATGTGGTGAAATATTTACCGTCAGCCTTGCCATAAGGGTGCGGGAAGACCCGGCCGTAGCCGGGGAAGTTTGTTTCCCATTCAAGATCGTCTGCGTCGCCGAACATGTAGCTGGAAGGCTCCTTCATGAGCTCCCAGGAAGTGTCAGCGAAGGCATGGGGTAACTTCCTTTTGTTCCAGGCTTTGACCCATTGAGGATACGCTTTGTAGTAATAGGAACTGGTGACAAACTCAGCGGATTGCTTGGAGAACCAGAAGGCCTTGCCGGCGTGACCCGCCATCGATACCGCACCCCGGTCCTTGACGGATACACCAAAGATCTTGGCCTTGCCGGCGGTGTGGAGTGCCAGCTCGTCACTGAAGGTCGATACCAGAATGGCACTTGGTGAGCGGCCGTCGGTGGATGCGGCTTTCTGGGTAGGGTCAATCTCGGTGGAGTCGTCAACGTCTGCACCTGAGGTGAGGAGGTGATAGTCCGGGTCCTCGATGTTATAGGTGAGCTTATCGGATTTGCGGTCCAGCCAGACATTACCGATCATGCCATGAGCGGCGGGGTCGGCCCCGGTGGCAAGGGATGCGTGGCCGACGATGGTCTCAGTATTGGCATGACCAAAGTGGGCATTGGCATACCAGACGCCTTGATCCATGAGGTAACGGAAGCCGCCTTCACCCATGTGTTTTAAAAATCGATCAGGCAGGTCGCCACGGAGTTGATCCACAGTGATTTGCAGGATGAGTTTTGGAGCAGGAGCTTTATGGATTTCCTGTCCGATGGCAGGGGAAGCCAGCAGGGGCAAGATCAGTAGAAGTGTTGATGTGATGGAGCGAATTTTCATGGTGTTGAAGTGGGTATGTTTGTGGGTTTGCGGTGCTGGGAGATAAATTGAACGGCAAACTCACGAAGCTCGCTGAGCTCAACCGATTCGGCGGGCTGGCGGTAAATATCTGCATGCAGATGCTCGCGAACAGAATTTGGTAAGGGTTTGGGATACTGCTCGGCCAGCCAGTCCAGCCATGCATCACCTGTTTTGGAAACAATGAGCTCGCGCGGTGCGATGGCCAGTGCCGTGCGACGAAGAACCGTGGCAATGCTGGTGATGTCCTTGGCTTGGTCGAGCTCACGAAGAGCCACACGGCGGTAGGCATTGGCTTGCCAGTTTTTCCAGAAACGCCAGGCAAGCCACAGAGTGGTCAGTGCCAGCAGGCTGATGACGAAGTACCACCCGGGTGCAAGCGGCCACCACGGTATGTCTGGCGGTAGCGCTATGTCGTGGAGTCGCTCGAGGCTTGTGGGGTCTTTATCCATCAGGTATTTGGAGTATGCTGGCCGAAGAGATCCCTCAGTTGTTCTGCAGGTGGCGTGGCAGTGGAGATCGGAAGCACGGGGACGCGTAATGCGCGAAATATTTCACGCCATTGATCAAGGCGCTTGGCAAAAGCACGTTGGAACTCCTCTGGAAATGAACGATCGGCAGGCAAGGCGATTTTGCCCTCTTGGGTTGCGGCGATCATCCCTTGCTGGTTTTGTAGGGAGGCGCCCAAGGGATCATAGGTGGCGACAATAATCACATCGTTGTGTGCAGCGAGCCGAGTAGCGAGGCGTCTGGTATCTTGATCCGCACCATCGAGGTCACTGATAACAACAACGAGATGATCATGAGTGGCGCGGCGGGCGGCTGCTTCCAGTGCATGGTTGATGCTTAATTTGCCCGGCTGATGCTCGGTCTCAGTGAGGCTTTGATTGAGGCGAACCACTTCATGCAAAAGACGCAAGACACTGTTCTGACTTCGCTGAGGGCGGAGATCGATGATTTCCGAATCATTGAAGACAATGCCTCCCACCCGGTCGCCTGCATGCAGGGTGCGCCAGGCACCGAGAGCGGCAACTTCGGCAGCAGTCACGGATTTCATCGCGCGGCGGCTGCCAAAGAACATGGAGCTTCTTTGATCTACGACAAGCAAGACAGGACGTTCCCGTTCCTCACTGTAGACGCGGACATAGGGAGAGCGTAGCCGGGCCGTGGCTTTCCAATCAATGGTGCGGATGTCGTCTCCCTGGCTGTAGTGGCGGAGTTCTTCAAAGGCCAGTCCGCGGCCACGGAGCCGTGAGCTATGGCGGCCTGAGAGAAGCGAGTGAACGGGCTGGCGAGGAAGGAAAGAAAAACCACGCGCATCGGCCTGCAGAAGGACGAGTTCATCAAGAGTGATGCTAACGCGCTCGTTCATGGATCAATTCAGACGGAAGCGACCATATCGAGGAGGAGGTCGACAACCTCGGTGCGGGTTTTGCCTGCGGCTTCAGCTTCGTAAGTCAGATGGATACGGTGTGCGAGGCAGGCGGGAGCTATTGCCCGGATGTTATCAGGGGAGACAAAATCCTGCCCGCTGAGCCAAGCATGGGCGCGGGCCGCGGCATCCAGGGCGAGGGTGCCACGTGGACTGGCGCCGAGACGGATCCACTTGGCGAGGTCACCACCGTAACGCTCGGGCTCCCGAGTACCGATGACCAGATCAACCATGTAGCGCTCAGCGGCATCAGACACATGGATAGATGAGACTTCCTCACGGGCTTTGAAAATAAGATCTTGCGGGATTTCAGGTGGAGGCTCTGCTCCTTGGCCCGATCTCTCACCACGCACGAGGCGCAGGATGGCGGCCTCGTTGTCTGCAGGGGGGTAGGGCACGTTCACATAAAGCAGGAAGCGGTCCATTTGCGCTTCCGGTAGGGGGTAGGTTCCTTCCTGTTCAATCGGGTTCTGGGTTGCGAGCACAAGGAAGAGCTGTGGTAATTGGTGCGTTGTGCCGGCGACGGTGATCTGGCGTTCCTCCATGGCCTCCAGCAGGGCTGCCTGCACCTTGGCGGGAGCGCGGTTGATCTCATCAGCGAGTACCAGGTTGCCAAAAATAGGACCGGGTTGGAAATCAAAGCTGGCGTTTTGCTCGCGGTAGATTTCAGAGCCTGTTACGTCAGAAGGTAACAGGTCAGGAGTAAATTGAACCCGGCTGAAATCGCTCTCAACGAGCTTGCCGAGGGTCTTGATCGAGCGGGTCTTGGCGACACCGGGAAGGCCTTCCATGAGCACGTGTCCATCCGCCAGGAAGGCGATGAGCAGTCTTTCGACCACGGTTTCCTGGCCGATGACCGACGCGTTCATGGCAGTGGAGATTTGTTGGAATGCTTCGCGTGGTTTCATGAGCAATTGGAATTGGTTTGAGAAATAAATTGGCGCCCAAAGATTACGGCTAAAAATAAACATGAAAGCACCCGATCACCGAGGACCGGGTGCTTCCCTGTTGTTTCATAAGATGGATCTGCTTTTAGTTGCCTGGGCGCTCTATCAAGCCTTTCTCGCGAATCTGCTCGAGAATCTTCATAGCTTTGAGCGACTTGTAGTTGATGCCCCCGGCGTTGAGTGCCTGACCCTCCTGGAAGGGGTAGCCCTCCATGGAGAGAAGGAACTTCTGAATCTCACCCTGGATTGGAACAAAGAGCCACATGTTGTCGGCCATCCAGCGCAGATACATTGCGGAGTGTTCCCAGGCGTGTTCGTAGGGATCCGCTTTTAGGTTGATCACTATGGGCCATGAGGTCTCGATGCGCTGGGCATTGGTGATGTTACCCTCGAGGATCGCAAAGTGCACCTTCCAGTCGTTCCAGCGCACCGCGTTGAGTTCACCACCTTGGCCGAAATAGAAGATTTGGTCGCGCGGGCCTTTCTCAGCTTCGCCCTTGAATCGAGGCAGGAAGTTGTATCCGTCCAGGTGGACTTTCCAATCTTTGCCGTTGGCTTTGTGCCCCTTCTTGAGTTTCTCAACGATGTCCGGCTCGCCTACGGCGGCCATGAGGGTCGGGATCATGTCCTCGTGGGAGATGATGTCGTTGTTCTTGGTGCCGGGCTTGACCACACCTGGCCATTTCACCAGCAGGGGAATGCGGAAACCACCTTCCCAGGTAGTGCCTTTTTCACCCTTGAATGGTGTGATGCCGCCGTCCGGCCAAGATACGGTCTCAGCACCGTTGTCGGTTGAGTAGATGACGATGGTGTTGTCGGTAATCCCGAGTTCATCGAGCTTGTCGAGCAAGAGGCCGACGTGGTCATCGTGCTCTACCATGCCGTCCGGGTAGATGCCGATACCGGTGCGTCCCTGGGCTTCTTTTTTCAGACGAGTCCAGACATGCATGCGGGTCGAGCAGATCCAAGTGAAGAACGGCTTGCCCGCCTTGTGAGAGCGTTCCATGAAGTCGAGCCCATGGGCGACAAAGTCATCATCGGCAGTCTCCATGCGCTTGCGGGTCATTGGACCGGTGTCCTCGACCTTGCCATCCGCAGTGCTTTTGATCACGCCACGAGGCCCAAACTTCTTGTGGAACTCCGGGTCCTTCGGGTAGTAGTAGGTTTCAGGCTCCTCCTCGGCGTTGAGGTGGTAGAGATTGCCGTAGAACTCATCGAAGCCGTGTGCGGTGGGCAGATGCTTGTCGCGGTCGCCAAGGTGGTTTTTGCCGAACTGTCCGGTGGCGTAGCCATGATTCTTCAAAAGGTCCGCGATGGTGGGTGCCCAGTCGGGAATGCCATGCTCGGAGCCAGGCATGCCGATGGTGAGAAGGCCAGTCCGGAACGGGTGCTGGCCGGTCACGAACGAAGCCCGACCGGCAGTACAGCTTTGCTGCGCATACGCATCGGTGAACAGGGCGCCTTCGTTGGCGATTCTGTCGATGTTGGGTGTCTGATAACCCATGATACCGTGGTTGTAGGCGCTGATGTTGTGGGTTCCGATGTCATCGCCCCAGATGACGAGGATGTTCGGTTTTTTCTCCTGCGCATTGGTTAATGGGCAGATAAGGGCTATGCCGAGGGCAAGTGCCGTGGTGTATTTTTTTAGGTTCATTGTTGTTCGTTTTGGTTTGAGGGGTTTTGTTGGTAGTTAGATTGGGTTTGTTGAGACCCTAGGTAAGGACCGCACCCGCACAATCAGATGCGGCCCGGTGATTGTCTGCAAAACGGTGTTAGTTGCCGCTGCCCTTGGCCCCAGCAGTGACGGCTTCCATGACCTTGCTCAGGTTGAAGCTGCCAGGCTCCTGGCGCGGTGGGAACTCCTTGAAGCTCTGTAGCCATTGACCGACATAGGCGGCGGCCGGGGCGATTAGAAACGCGCGCTCCATGCGCCACTTGGGGTAAGACATCGCCTCGTGATCGGCGCGTTCGAAGGGATCCGTGCGTAGATTGAAGAGCTTGGGTAGACGAAGCTCGACGAAGGGCTCCTGCCAGACATCAAAACCGTGTCCACGCTGCTCGAGGAAGACCATCTTCCAATTGTTATAGCGAAGCGCTGCCACGTTGCCATCATCGGTCCAGTAGATGAACTCCTTATGTGGCCACTCTGCTTCACCTTTGAGGGCAGGCATGAGATTGTAGCCGTCAACGTGTACTTTGTAGTTCATATTGCCGACCTTACGGCCTTTGCGGAGGTCTTCCTTAACCGTGGTGTCACCAGCTGCTGCGAGCAGGGTGGGCATCATGTCCTCGTGAGAACCGATGTCATTAATAACTGTGCCGGGCTTGATTACGCCAGGCCAGCGGATGACGGTAGGTACGCGGTAGCCGCCTTCCCAGTTGGTATTCTTCTCACCGCGGAAGACCGTGGTGCCACCGTCGGGCCAGGTCATCATCTCGGCTCCGTTGTCGGTTGAATACATGACAATGGTGTTGTCCTCGATGCCAAGCTTCTTGAGGTGGTCCAGTAGCATTCCTACGTGGCTATCGTGCTCAACCATGCCATCAGGGTAGACACCGAGTCCGGTTTTGCCTTCTGATTCTGGCTTGAGGTGGGTCCAGACGTGCATGCGGGTGGAGTTCCACCAGACAAAGAAGGGCTTTTCAGCTTTCTGGGCACGGTCCATGAAGTCGATGGCGCGGGCAGTGACTTCCTCGTCTACGGTTTCCATGCGTTTTTTGGTCAGCGGGCCGGTGTCCTCGATCTTGCCGTCAGCAGTGGAGTGGATTACGCCACGGGGGCCGAATTTCTTCTTGAATTCAGCGCCCTTTGGGTAGTCGGGGTTTTCTGGCTCTTCCTCAGCATTGAGGTGGTAAAGGTTACCATAGAACTCATCGAATCCATGAGCGGTGGGAAGCATCTCATCGAGGTCTCCCAGGTGATTCTTGCCGAACTGGCCGGTCATGTAGCCTTGGGCTTTCAGAAGTGTGGCAATAGAGGGGTCTTCTTTTTGGATACCCTCTGGGGCACCAGGTAGGCCGACTTTGGTGAGGCCAGTACGGATAGGAGACTGGCCAGTGACAAATGCCGCGCGCCCAGCAGTACAGCTTTGGCCGCCATACCAGTCCGTAAAGAGAGCGCCTTCGTTTGCGATGCGGTCAATGTTGGGGGTTTTGTAGGTCATCATGCCACGGTGGTAGCAGCTCGGGTTGAACCAGCCGATGTCATCACCCCAGATGACGAGGATATTCGGTTTTTTATCTTGTGCATTGGCTAAGGGGAAGATGAGCCCTATGCCAAGGGTGAGAGCTGTCAGGTGTCGTTTGATATTCATTGTTGTTTGGTTTCGTTTTTGTTCGATGGGGGTGTTCGATATTGGGTTCAGTGGCATGATCTAATGCCCGCCATTAATTTTGTAATACCATAACAGGACACCCACCGATGCGTGTCAATTTGCTTTTTGTTTAAAAGCGAGCATACGAAATATGGTGTTAAATGTTAGATATCAAGGAGGGTTGATGGTTAACCCGATGCCAGAAAAATGGGGCAGATGAGTGGGCGCAAAAAAGCTCTCGTTCCCTTTGAGGAATGAGAGCCTTTTGTAAAATGGTGCTCGAGGCGGGCGTGGTTATCTAGCTGCCTGTAATCAAGGTGCGGGATTATCGGATGTATTTTCCGCTTGGGTTTTTTCGTCTTTTGATAGTGGCTCTTTGAATGTTTTCACTATTTCAACGACTAATAGAATGAACAAATAGGCTATTAGTGGATATAGAATCAAGATGTGTAAGTTATCGAATCCAAGTATGTATTTTTTGTATAGTTTTTCAAGACCGCCAGACCATGTGTAATTGTAGATGCCTTTTCTTTCCAAAGACAGTAATGCATAAATGAAGCCCAGAAGAGTTGATAATAGTGTGATTTTTCTGTTCATATCTTTTTGTTTGTTCGTCTAACTTAAGGCCATCTATCTGTTACTGGTGGCGCTTTTACTGAGGGGCGGTTTAACCTTAAGAGATCTCAAAATCAATTACTTAAATGCCTCCTTCGGATTTCTGATGTCAGATAGCCCGTGATGCACGGGCATGATGCGCTCAAACCCTGCCTACGCTCACTGACTGGCGCCAGCTCGCTCCGGAAGGGTTCTCATCCCGCCTCTCCATTTAATGATGAAGGGGCACAAAAAAGCTCCCGATCCGTGTGAGGGATGAGAGCTTTTTAAATGGTGCTCGAGGCGGGAATGATTTCGCTCCGCTCAATCTATGCGAGTCTGCAGAAATCCTCCTCCGGATTTCTGATGGAAGAGGCGTGATACACGCACTGCGTGTGCGTTGCCCTCGCTCCTCTCACGCTGTGCCGAAGTGCAAAATGCCTCCTCTGGCATTTTGATTTTGCAGCTGCATCGTGATGCACGATGACCGTGCGCTCAAACCCTGCCTACACTCACTGACTGGCGCCAGCTCGCTCCGGAAGGGTTCTCATCCCGCCTCTCCATTTAATGATGAAGGGGCACAAAAAAGCTCCCGATCCGTGTGAGGGATGAGAGCTTTTTAAA
>JBDQHQ010000061.1:0-10992 GCA_040264795.1 Akkermansiaceae bacterium
CCAACGGCTTAAAAGGCAGGGATGGACGCGAGATGGAGATTGAAGCCTTTGCCCACGGCGCACTGTGCATCGCCGTGTCCGGGCGTTGTGGAATGAGCTTATTTACCTCAAATGCCTCGGCAAACCGAGGTGCCTGTGAGCAAAATTGCCGCAAGGAATACACCGTCACGGACACCGAAACCGGTAAACAACTCAAGATAGACAACCAGTTTGTCATGAGCCCCAATGATATCGCTACTCTTGATTTCATGGATGAATTCCTCGCAGCGGGAATCAAAGTCCTCAAAATCGAGGGGCGCGGGCGCAGCCCGGAATACGTCGCCACAGTCACCAGGGCTTACCGCAAGGCGATCGACGCCGTTCATTCCGGTGAGTTCAACAAGGAGTTTGTGAAATCACTCTACCCAGAACTGGAAACAGTTTACAATCGAGGTCTCTCCAGCGGCTATTACTTGGGGCGTGAACAAGGCTGGTCCGCTGACTATGGCAACAAATCCAAACGCCGTAAGGTTCTTGTTGGCAGTGTCGCCCACGCCTATCGAAAAGCCGGAGTCATCGAGGTGAGGTCATCAGCGACCAATTTGGAAAAAGGAGATGATATCCTTGTCATCGGTAATTCCACCGGTGTGATTGAAGGCAAAGTTGGCCAACTGCGTGTCTTACAAGAAAATGGAGAAATGCTTGAGACCGAGCAGTGCTCCAATGGCCAAACCCTTACCCTTAAAGTGGATGGCAAAATCCGCACCAATGACAAACTCTACAAGGTGGTTGATGCATAAAGGCCATCCGCCTGGCACTTGACTATTTTCGAGCTAGTAAAACATGGTCAAAATCCGTCATAAAAAACCGGAATGCATCGGCTGCAAACTATGCGCCGATGTCGCTCCCCAGTATTTCCAGATGGATGATGACGGGCTCGCACAGCTATTAGACAGCCGTCAACAAGGAGTATTTCAACTCGCTGACGGCTTTGACGAGGATCTGGAAGACTTGCGACTTGCCGAGGAAGGATGCCCGGTGGACATCATTCACATCGACAACTGATCTTCGGAGTTGCGAATACAAAAAAGCGGGGCCCACATGAAAGCGAGCCCCGCATTTGAGTATGATAACGTAGCGCTACTACAAAAGATCTGCAACCGCGTCACGCTCCTCACGAAGCTCTTGCACGGTAGCGTCAAGCTTCTGGCGGGAGAACTCGTCCAGTTCGACCCCTGCGACAACATCCCAGCGACCATCCGCATCGACGCGAATAGGCATAGAGGCAATCAATCCGGCATCAATTCCGTATGAGCCGTCTGAGCAAACACAAATACTTGTCCAATCACCTTCAGGAGTGGGAGTAGTTAAGCTGCGCACAGTATCCACTACCCCATTGGCTGCTGAAGCGGCTGAGGATGCTCCTCGAGCTGCGATAATAGCGGCCCCGCGTTGCTGCACGGTAGAGATAAACTCACCTTGGAGCCAATCGGTATCTGATATAGCTTCGGTAACGGGCTGTCCTTTGATTTTTGCATTGGTGTAGTCGGGGTATTGTGTCGCTGAGTGGTTACCCCAAATGCACATGTTGGTGACATCGCTGTTGTGGCAGCCAGCTTTGGCAGCGAGCTGGGACTTGGCACGGTTTTCGTCCAGACGAGTCATAGCGAAGAAACGATCATTAGGCACTCCCTCGGCATTGTTCATGGCAATGAGAGCATTGGTGTTACACGGGTTACCCACCACGAGCACGCGGACATCATCCGCAGCATTTGCGGCAATCGCCTCTCCCTGACCTGTAAAGATGCCGCCATTGACCTTCAGAAGGTCCGCACGCTCCATACCAGGGCCACGAGGAACCGAGCCCACAAGAAGTGCCCAGTTTGTTCCTTTGAAGCCCTCATTGAGGTCACTGGTAGCGACCACATCATTGAGCAGCGGGAATGCACAATCGTCGAGCTCCATGATCACTCCTTGAAGAGCTTTCATACCGGGCTCGATTTCGATGAGGCGCAGGTTGACAGGTTGATCAGGCCCGAACATTGAGCCTGATGCGATACGGAAAAGAAGTGCGTAGCCGATCTGGCCGGCCGCACCTGTAACGGATACAGTGATAGGTGATTTCATAGTGATAAAAAATGAGACGGACAGGCAATAGTCACAGGCAGCCCCTTAGGTCAAACCGATATCTTCACGAGCCGGGGAAATCAGGCCTGCATCTCACGGCAAAATTCAACATCAGCTCGTATTTGCGTCTGCAAATCCTCAAGGGATTCAAACTTTTGCTCCGCTCTGACAAACTCCAGAAATCTGACCTCCATATCCTGGCCGTAGAGATCTCCGCAAAAATCAAGCAGGTGGACCTCCAGCATACGCTTCGAGTCCCCACCCTCAACTGAAGGACGCACCCCCAGATTACCCACACCTTTCATAAGCTCTCCGCTTGCCAAGGTGACTTCAAGGCACCAGACCCCATCTGCGGGAAGTTGCTCGTTATAGACCTTAAGGTTGGCAGTCGGAAAACCGAGGGTTCTGCCTAGCTTCTGTCCTTCCACCACCGTTCCCAGAACCGAGTAATCCCTGCCTAGCATCGAATTCGCCGCCTTCATATTACCATCCCTGATGGCTTGGCGAATCCGCGTGCTGCTCACCCTCTCACCGTGGGCCATCACTGCAGCCACGGCAATCACCTCGATATTGTTTTGTTCACCAAAAGCTCTGAGCCGGGTGACATCCCCCTTCCTGTTTTTGCCAAATTTCCAATCCTCACCCATGGCCAAAGTCTTGAGATCGGGTGCGCTCTCGAGCAAGGAGCTGAGAAAATGATCCGCCTCACACTCAGCAAAATCCTTGGTGAACTCGACCACCACCATGAAATCAACCCCGAGAAGTTCGAGTAATTTGCGTTTGTGCTCCAGTGAGGCCAAAATCCTCCTTGGAGCGACCTCGGGCGCAAGAACCCTAATCGGGTGCGGATCAAAAGTAAGTATGCCCGCAGCACCCCCTTCCGACTCGGCCGCCCTGGTAACTGAGGCAATCACAGCCTGATGGCCAATATGCAGGCCATCAAAGACCCCGAGTGCAAGATGCAAGGGACCTTTGATCTCTCTGAGTTCGTTAATACCGCTAATGAGCTTCACCATGGCTTGCCGAAGGCATTCATGACCCTATCACTATTTCATGGGAAGAACAAAAAACGCCCGCTGAGCCTGAATCGGCTCATTGGGCGTGAATGTTGAGTGATTAATTTCTCTCTGACGACTAGGGCTTGGCACAGCAAGCCTTCGTGCAGCCCTCTGGGCATGATGCCGTTTTGCAGCAGGACTTTTCACCGCAGCAAGATTTCTTGGAATCACAGCTAGTCGCACAATCTGCAGAAGATCCACCGGTGGCACAGGAGCTAAGAGCAATGGATGACATCGCCGCGAGCGACAACAAGGACAGGTTTTTGATTACTTTTTTCATTGGTTTTTTTGTTTTTTATTTGGGTTAATTCCAGGTTTCGAACGGATGTGCGCCTCATTCAGGGTAGCATCACTGTTATTGAGAGTATTGATATCCGGATTTATTCCACAGATATTCATAGGGTGAGCAAGATCTGATGCCAAGCTTTTAAATGATGGCTACTTCTCCTGACTCGGTGGGGTTGGTTGAACCACTGGAGCCGGAGCAGCTGCAGCAGCAGGCTTGAGAATCCACTTGGACTCGGCAAGTCCATCAAGAGGGAGATTGTAAGTGATCTGGTAGGTCTTTGTGGCAGCATGATAGTCGGTTTGCCAGAAATCATTTCCGTGAACAGACTGGTCGAGTTTTTGTTCTTTGCCGTTCACAAGCTGAAAGAGCTCGAATTTAGGTGATGCAAGACCTTCAAAGCGTATCGGCACGTAGCCAACACCGCCTTTGATGGAAACCACCACCCTCGGCTGTTGTGCCCGCACAATTACCGGATAATTACTCTTCACGAGCCCTCCTTGAGCAGCCGCCTCAAGATGATTACCTAGAGCCTCACGGTGGGTTGTTTTCCACGATGAAGGGTTCGCCTTGAGATGATTTCTGAATACTTCATTGGGGCCATAATAATCCTGCGCATTACGCGGTAGCGTAATCCACTCCACATCGATGTGGACCTGATCCCCGGGTTTGAACTGGGACACCCCCTCAGGAGCTGTCAGCAGGAAGTCCAAGCCGGCGCCACCCTCAGGGCTGATGTAAAAGCACGGGAATTTCACCGTAGGATTATGATACTCTTTCCCATCAATCACCGCCTTGTATGAGCGAATTACCATCGCCCGATACCCCGTACCAGAGATGTGCCCACCAACGCTATGGTGATGAGCCCCAGGAAACGCCACCCACCAAGGCCCCTTGCCTTGGAGAGTCGTGCGCTCAACATAGACTTGATCACGTTTTAGTCCTGCCGGCACTGCCTGTTCAGCAATCAGCCCATCAACATTGCCATAGGCTATTTTGGGAGTGATATATCCGCCGGTTCGTCCCATTTTGAAAAGCCAACCATCAGCACTGACTGCCTTGTCAAAATTGTAACTAATTGCCGTAAACGTGCGGGCGTGATCATCGGTGCGCAGTGTTCGAACTGTCGCATCATATGCGACTTCACGCCCAGCCCCATAGTAACCACTGTAACTGACCTCACTCATGCATGGTCCATGAGCCATGTAGGCCGCCTTACCACCGTTGATGAGAAGTTTTTTCTTGTCCGGAGTTTCCAAACCAAGCCAATCCCCGCCCCAGCCAGCATCCGTCCAAGCCCATTTGACTCCCTTTTCCCCTGCCCTGGCCATCAGCATTCTGACATCAGTGACAGCTACATCCGTGCAACTCATGTCCACATCCATGCAATACGTTTCCCCCCAACACCCGATCGCTAACTGATCCCATCTACCATTGCCCGCATAACCGACCAGAGAAAGCTGAGCATGGGAGGCAGAAGGTAGTTTGCCGTAAAAGCCATAAGCAAACTTAAGCTTGTATTTTTTCTCATGCTCATGGGCGGGAAGCAGCATGTAAGCACGCACGTAGTCTCCCATGCTTGCATCATGCCAGTTTTTACTCAGTTGCACAGGTATGCCTGTGGGCACACCTGACTCATCACAAAGAATCGGGCAAACTCCGGTGATATTGGCGACACGGAACATTTCCATGAGGAACGGCACCTTGCCTTTGTGCCCAGCACTCACAGTGAGATCAATCTCATCATAATCACGGATATCAGAGTAACCTGACTTCCCTGCCCGCTTTGGCCGATTAATTGACACAGCGTAACAGTCAAATTCCTTGCGATAGACCACCGGCAGCTTGCCATTGTGCTTCATAACAGCAGTAATGCCACGTTGCTCGGCAGCATTCCTACCTGGCCTACAATTCAGGCTAAGCGTCTTCTGCTGACCCACCGTCCACGGACCTTGTATGGTTTGCTCGGTGTGCCAGTGATTCTTTCCACCTTGAAGGCTGATGCGCATTTTAGCATTATTCCATACTGGCAATTGCAGTTCAGGCCCTTGCTCAAAATCGTTCACATAAGTCAGTCCTTTGCGCTGCCCCAAGTGCGCAGCATTCCTGCCATTCTGCCTCAGCTCATGAGGTGTGAGTACCCTGTTCCACATGCGCACCTGGTCAGCGATCAACTTGACGGATTTGCCGGAGTTGTCGGCCAGTCGTCCAATTCGCATTTCCCCATTGCCGAGTTTGCGCTTTTTATTAATTTCCACCGAGTCACGCCGGGTGCCATCCACATAGATGGCCATACGCTTGCCGTCATAGGTTAACGCAAGATGTTGCCAGCGATCAGGCACAATCGCGTGCCTGGTCGTAGATATAGTCACTCGGTTCTTCCATCCTCCGCCATCAATATTCATGGTTCCAAGTATCCTGTCCCCATGGATCTCCATACCGAAAAAACCTGCCTGCGCCCCGTTCTTGTTTTTAGACACGATCCAGCCACGATTTTTATGAATGTAAACCTTGGGCACTTTAATCCATGTTTCGAGGGTGAACTGCTCATGCTCAAGCTCTGGCTGGTGGGCTACCAGGTATGAGTCACTATGAACGCCATGACCCTTGCCCCGAACACCCTGCTGAGCTCCATCTGCCAATGCCAAAACGGGCTCGATCTCGGCATTGATCGTCAGGGATTGCGGCCATGCCACGATGTCTAATCTTGAATTGGCGACAAGCTTCTCTCCCTGGTCCGTGACAAATTCAAGCTCCAGCATATCATAATGTTGGACAAATCGTGCAGACTCCCACAGGCGCGCACTCTGCATCTTGCCACCCTCCGCTCGCTCGGCAGCTGCCTTACAGCGAACTGCGCGATAGAGCTTACCGCCCTTCTCCAGCTCGACTCGCAAATTGGCAGGGGCAAGGTTTTGCATTCTCTTGTCCTTGGCCAGCAGTGCATCCTTGTAGCCAATAGCCTCTGTGAAATCAGCATATTTGGCAGAGTTGATTGCAGCAACATCGACAGCAAAGCCATAGTAGCCGGTCTCGATACACAAAATGTCTTTGGAATTGCTACCCTTATGCTTACGTAACCCGTTCTGCCAAAAGCCAAAACCGTAATCCTTAAGCTCCACGTTGTCTGCTGAGCTAGCGCTGGATGTGGCAGCATTCTGCCCATTAGCTGACGGGTCGCAGTGTGAGGGCTGAGTGCTCATCAATAGCACAGTGGCCGCTGATAAAAACTGCAGGTGCAAGGTAGTAATTCGATTCATGTTTCTGAGGTGCCAAGAGGCTACTATTGCCCTACTGGACAAAAGTCACGCATCTATCATTAAAACGAGGAATATTTGTCCATCGACACAGGCTATCCTCATCAAAAGGACGATAAGCTCTCCGGGAAACGACGGTAGTTATGGCTCTCATGGTTCTTGACTCCCAGACCCAGCGCTACTAGCGTGCCGCCTCCGCAGGCGTTTTGGAGATCACCAGAACAAGGCGGATCGGTAAAAACTTCCAACGACCAAGCCATCCAACAATAAGATTTCAACCATGAATATTACCGTCGACAAACAACCTGAATGCACTGCTACCCTGCGTGCAGAGATTCCTGCTGACAAGGTCCAGACAGAGCGCAAGAACATCGTCAAAGCCTTTGGCTCACAGGCCAAAATTCCCGGCTTCAGACCGGGGAAAACTCCCACTTCAGTCATTGAAAAGCGCTTTGCTGATGACATCAAACAAGAACTCGAATCCCGCTTGATCAGTGCTGCCTGCAGTGAGGCTATGAAACAGGACGAAGATCTCAAGGTGTTGAACTTCAAAAACCCAGAGACCCTTGACCATGCCCAAGACGGCTCCTTCAGCTTTGAAATGCCTATGATTTTGGCCCCGAGCTTTGAGTTGCCCGATTACAAAGGCATCGAGCTCAAAATCGGATCTACCGATGCAACGGACGATGAGGTTGAGCGCGAATTAAAAGGAGTCGCTGAACGCTATGCCGAATACAACGATGTCGAGGACAGGGCTCTTGCTGCAGATGACATTGCCATCATCGATTTCAGCTCGACACTGGATGGCAAGCCACTCGAGGAAGCACTGGGTGAACCGGCTGGCATCCTCGGAGGCAAAGAAGACTATTGGATTCAAATTAAGGATGACGCTTTCCTCCCCGGATTTGCCAAGCAACTTGAAGGTGCCTCCAAAGGAGATCAACTCAAGGTCACCAGCCAGGTCGGCGACAACTTCCCTGTTGAAAAACTTCATGGTAAAGAACTCGAATTCGATGTCGTCATCAAGGAAATCAAGGAGCAAAAGCTCCCTGAAATAGACGATACCTTTGTGGCGGAGACACTTCAGTTCGGTGAAGGCAAAACTCTTGATGACCTCAAGGAGCTCATTTCTGAGCAAATTGTTCAGCAAAAGAAGCAGCAAGCTGAGGAGTCCAAGGTGAACCAAATCGTCGAAAGCCTTCTATCAAAAATTGATTTTGCCCTGCCTGAGGAAATGGTTGCCGCTGAGGCTCAAGGTAGCGCGGATGAGATGGTCGCACGTGGTGCCCAGGCGGGCATGAGTGACGAGCAAATCGCTGCCCAACAAGCAGAAATCATTGCTACCGCTCAAGTCCAAGCGCGTAACAACCTGAAAACAAATTTCATCCTCCAGGAAATCGCACGCGCAGAAAGCATCCAAGCTAGTGACGCAGAAGTTCTTCAGCGCATCAGCGCCATGGCCCAGCAACAAAATAAGTCAGCCAAGGCCTTAACCAAAGAGATGCAGCGTTCAGGACGTATATCGAGTCTCAAAAACTCAATTCTTATCGGCAAGGCAATTGACTTCCTCATCGATAACGCGAAAGTGGAAGAGACCGAAGCGGAGGCTGATAAAAGCTAATCAGGCAATACCATTCATAAGGACAAGCTACTAATCAAACATCATCATTTCCATGGAATCGAAACCACAAAACAACTACTACATACCCACTGTCATTGAGTCCGATGGGCGCGGTGAGCGCGCATTCGACATCTACTCCCGCTTGCTCAAGGACCGCATTATTTTCATAGGCACCGGTATTGATGACGGGGTTGCAAACTCTGTGATTGCCCAAATGTTGTTTCTCCAGATGCAGGATCCCAAAAAGGATATCCACATCTACATCAATTCGCCCGGAGGCTCGGTAACAGCTGGTCTGGCGATTTATGACACCATGCAGTTCCTGACCTGTGACGTGAATACCTACTGCATTGGTATCGCAGCATCCATGGGTGCTGTCCTTCTTACAGCGGGCACGAAGGGCAAACGCTTCTGCTTACCCAACTCACACGTCATGATCCACCAGGTATCCGGAGGAGCTCAAGGAACCGCCGCTGATGTTGAACGAACCATAGGTTTCATGTTCAATCTGAAGAAACGTCTCAATGACATCCTGTCCAAACACACAGGAAAAACCGTCAAGCAGGTTGAAAAGGATGCTGACCGTGACAATTACATGTCTGCAGAAGAATCTGCGGCATACGGCTTGGTAGACAAAGTGCTTGAAAGCCGCAAAGAGTTACCTGCTGATGATGACGCAAAAAAATAAGACATCACACTCATTATAGGTTAAAGTTCAGGCGTGTTGTTGGTGTATACCACACACGCCTTTTCTGTATCTAACTCAGAGACGAACTCACTCATCAAACCCCGCGTAACGGCAACAACCAAATTTCACTATGGCACGATCATCCAATATCACCATGTGCTCCTTCTGTGGCAAAAGTCATTCAGAGGTCAAAAAACTCATCGCTGGCCCCGCCGTCTATATATGCGATGAATGCATCCAGGTTTGCTCCTCCATTCTGGAAAAAGAGTTGGGCGAAAGTAAAAGCACCGTGGCAGAAACTCATATCAGCATGGGTGAAGTACCAACGCCGGAGGAACTTTCAGATCGTCTTAATGAGTTCGTGGTAGGACAAGAGCACGCCAAGAAAGTCCTTTCCGTAGCTGTATACAATCATTACATGCGCTTGCGTCAGAACAATGCCAAGACCTCGGCAGAGTTTGCTGACGTGGACATTGAAAAATCCAATATTCTCATGCTTGGACCGACTGGTTCGGGAAAGACCCTACTCGCACGGACCCTGGCCAAGGTCTTGGACGTGCCTTTTACCATTGTGGATGCAACCACCCTCACCGAAGCTGGCTACGTCGGTGACGACGTGGAGAACATCATCCTGCGCCTGCTGCAAGCGGCGGATTTTGACGTGGAACGAGCCGAGCGCGGCATCATCTATGTCGATGAGATCGATAAAATCGGCCGCACGACCCAGAATGTCTCCATCACCCGTGACGTATCCGGTGAAGGCGTGCAACAAGCCCTGCTCAAAATTCTCGAGGGAACCGTATGTAACGTGCCGCCTCAGGGGGGCCGCAAACACCCTCAGCAAGAATACATCCAAGTAAACACCGAACGCATCCTCTTCGTCTGTGGTGGCGCATTTGTAGGTATCGGTGACATGATCAGCCGCCGTCTGGGCAAACATGTATTGGGCTTTCATGAAGGAGCAGATGAGGAAAATCAGGAAACCATTGAAGCCGTTGACCTGTTTGAAAAAGCCGAACCTGAGGACTTGCTGCACTTCGGCCTAATTCCTGAATTCATTGGGCGTCTCCCGATTATTTCTTCACTACGTGAGCTCTCCACAGAAGAACTCATCGAAGTGCTCACCCAGCCCAAAAACGCACTCATCAAGCAATACTCCAAATTACTGGCAATGAGTGGCGTTAAACTCAAAGTTACCAAGGACGGCTTGGTCGCTCTTGCTCAGGAAGCTATCCGCCGTGGCACCGGTGCCCGCGCCCTACGTGCAATCTTTGAGAAAATCATGCTCAATGTCATGTATGAGGTGCCCGGGAGGAATGACATTGTATCCGTCACCATTAATCGTGCCGTGGTGGAAGGTAAAAAACCTCCCATTCTTGGCAAAAAGAAGGCGGACGCTGCCTGATGGATCACTACCGGGCCTGTCTTAAGTCCTATAAATTGACCAGGTTCTAGATGGATATCCTGCTTGCAAGCTGCGCGGAAGCGGTTATTTAGGGCTCATCATGAGCTCTACTGTGACCACCAACCATCTCGATCAACTCAAGCAATACACCACCGTCGTCGCCGACACAGGCGATTTTGGAGCTATTGAGGAATACAAACCTCAAGATGCCACCACCAATCCATCACTCATCCTGCAAGCAGCAGCCAAGCCTGAATACCGGCATTTGGTCGAGCAAGCCATCACTGAGCACAAGGAATCTCCCCTCGCCGGTGATGCCCTGATTGAAAGCATCATTGACCGTATCCTCATTCTCTTTGGCGTAGAGATACTCAAGATTGTTCCGGGCCGCGTCTCCACGGAAGTTGATGCCCGCCTCTCTTTTGACACAGCAGGCACGGTCACCAAGGCCCGCCACCTCATTACACTATACGAAGCAGAGGGAATCAGCCGTGATCGCATCCTGATCAAAATGGCTGCCACCTGGGAAGGCATCCGTGCGGCTGAAGAACTCGAGAAAGACGGCATTCAC
>JBDQHQ010000062.1:0-10983 GCA_040264795.1 Akkermansiaceae bacterium
ATATACGCCTTGGGTAAAGTGCTCTATGAGATGGCCTCCGGCAAAGACCGTCTCCAATTTCCTGAGCTGCCTGACGAGCTTCCCGACAAAGCGGAGAGAAAAAGCTGGCTGGCACTGAACCAGGTCATCTGTGAAATGTGTGAGCCGCGTGCATCGAAGCGATTGATTTCGACGGCCCCAGCGGTTGCTGATAGTTTTACCAGGCTCCAGCGGGGTCAGCGGATTCGTCCTTCTCGCAGTGGAGTTAGGCCATGGGTGGTTTCTGTTGTTTTGATCAGCCTTGTGCCTGTGCTGTGGATCTTCAAGGATTCACTGGGCTTGGCAACTTTCCTGGCAGAGCCGGCTCCACCCAAGCAAGCCGATGAATATGGCTTTATCAAGGTGGTTAGTGACCCCGAGGGCGCGGAAGTGTATGACCTTGACGGAGAATTTATCGGTATTACGCCACTGCCCAACATACAACGCACGGCAGGGTCTCGTTACGAGTTTGAATTCAGGATGGAGGGTTATCGCAATGATTATGTAGAGGGCACAGTGACCGCTGATAAAACGACAACCGTGGCGAGAACTCTCTCTGTCTATGCGCCTCCTGTTGAGGATGAGGAGTGGGTGGATAACTTTGGCGTCAAATATCAGCCGAAGAACGGTTTTCATGTAAGCTCGGGTTTGGTGAGGAAGTATCAATGGCTGCGCTTTGAGAGGGATACAGGTAAGCGCCATCCGTCTCAAATGGTGATGCATAGTGAGAGCGGGGTCAAAAGAACGATTGCTTTGGTGTCAAGACAGACCGCAATTGATTACTGCAATTGGCAGAGTGAGATCGCTTTGAAAGCAGGTTACCTCACCGAGGATGAATACATTCGACCCATCATAGAGACGAATTTTAAGAATCCGGCAATTACTGCTGAGGCAGCAGAAAAAAAATGGTATCCCTTCTACACTGCTGTGATGAAGATTCCATTTGCCAATTTGGAGGTGAGCAGCGTGCCGGAGGGAGCCTTGGTGGAAATCAATGGCCAATACAGAGGGGTAACCCCGCTTCTCATTGAAGAGCTTAAACCCGGACAAGTCAGGGTTGATATTACTCTAGAGGGATATCGCCGCTATTCACAAAATGTGCAGCTCAAAGGTAAGGAAAATAAAAAAATGACCATGGCTATGCAGCGAAACAACAGTGTGGTCTTTGGCGAAAAATGGACCAACAGTCTTGGAATGCAGCTGGTTCCGCTGACAGAGGATTTACTCATCTCAGCATGGGAGACACGAAAGACCGACTATCTGGCCTTTTCCAAGCAGTCAAATACTCCGATGAGCCCGCAACCGGATTTCGAGCAAGGACCATTGCACCCTGTGGTAAACGTTTCCAGAGAGGATGCGGTGGCTTTTTGTAAGTGGCTGACTCAGAGAGAGCGCAAATTAGAGAGGATTTCCGAGGATGAGACCTATCGGCTGCCAACTGACGCTGAGTGGAGCCTTTTGGCGGGGGTAGTGGAAAACTCCGAGCACCTTCCTTCAATGCGGGAGCTCAGGATAGAAAAGTCCTTTCCGTGGGGTAGCGCATGGCCTCCCCCCAGTGAGGCTGAGCCTATTGGCAACCTTGCCGGTAAGTCAGCATCACAGGCAGATGATATAGCCCGTGATAGAACCTTGATGGATTACGATGATGGATATGCAAAAACATCACCTGTTGGTTCCTTTAAGCCTAATGAGAAGGGTGCTTATGATTTAGCGGGAAATGTTTCCGAATGGGTATCTGATGATTATGCAGAGGACGGTGAATACGCAGTGCTGCGTGGGGGTAACTGGGGTAGTTACCTGGCCAAACACCTCTATATCTCGAGTCGAAATGCTGCCCAGTCAACCAAGAGAAGCGACCGCTATGGCTTCCGTGTGGTGCTTGCAAGGAGTAAACCAAGATTGACAAGCCAGCCCTCTGAGGAGGATTCTCTTTTCGAGCAACCCTGAGAAAGCTCAATATTATCCGATATTATTATGGTAGAGATTAAGATTAATTACAAAGGCGAACTTCAGTGTAGCAGTATTCACGGACCATCCGGCACGGAGTGCATTACGGATGCTCCGGTGGATAACAACGGGAGAGGGCTGTCGTTTTCTCCAACCGATCTCATGGCGACGGCCCTCGGGAGTTGTATGGCAACGATTATGGGGATTGTGGCGGAGCGAAAGGACATCAATCTAGAGGGAATGATCATCACGGTTGGCAAACACATGTCGGAGGATATGCCCAGGAGGATAGCGCGGATCGATGTGCGCATTGAGGTGCCGCTTTCCGAGGATCATCCGCAGAGAAAAATCCTTGAGAGCTCGGCTTTGAGCTGCCCGGTTCATCAGAGCATTCACCCTGATGTGGAGGTGCCTATCGAATGGTGTTGGAAAGCCAAAGAGTATAACTCTTGAGTTGCCATATGGTTTCTTCCCTTAGGTTGGTAAATTTTCGGTGCTTTGATGTACTGTCTCTGAATTTTCCTGAGTCGGGAGCTGTCATTGTTGGCGCTAACGCGCAGGGCAAAACCTCTATTCTTGAGGCAGTTTGTGTCCTGATTAGGTTGCAGTCACCCCGCAGTAGCCGTTTGGGTAAGCTTATCAAGATGGAACAAACTGGATTTGGTGTGGCAGGAGAGGCATGGGGTGCAGAGCTGCAAGTTAGTTACGGCTCACGCAAGGGGATAGAGATGAAAGTAGATGACGAAATAGTTAACAGACAGGCTGACTACTTGAGTCTCGGGGGCTTGGTTGTCTGGATGGGCAATGATGATCTGGAGCTGGTGCGCGGTTCAGCCCGGGTGCGGCGTCGATATCTTGATTTCATCGGTTGTCAGTTGGATCCCGCTTATCGTGACCACTTGAATCGTTATAATCGTGTCTTGAAGGCGAGGAACCTACTGCTCAAGGACAAGGCCTTGAGGGAATCTGAGATTGCTGCATACAGCGAGCTCTTGGTTAAACATGGAGAGTTTCTCTCTGCCTCACGTGCGAACTTGGTTGAGATGCTCAATCCAAAGACCATCAAGGCACAGCACGAAGTGAGTGCATGCGACGAGCGGGTGCAAATAGGCTATGTATGTGGGTCGGGAGATGATCTCGCAACAAGCCTGGAGATGACCAAGGAACGTGAGAGCCGAGTTGGACAGACCGTTGTTGGCCCGCACCGAGATGATCTTCATTTGACGATTAACGGTATGGCTGCAGCTGATTTTGCCAGTGAGGGACAGCAACGCACGATGGCCCTCTCGCTGAAACTGGCTCAGGGTGATTTGCTCCAAAGCCAGACAGGGAAGATGCCTGTTTACTTGCTCGATGATATTTTTGGTGAGCTTGACCCTCAACGTCGAAACGCTCTGATGAATGCTCTGCCTGATCAGGCGCAAAAAATAATCACCACGACTCATATCGACTGGATGAAAGACGAGTTTGAGGTCATTGAGATGGCGAGTATCAAGGCCAATTAATGGGGCCTGATCACAGATGAAGCGGTGCTTTCTTTTCTGCGTTGTTAGCAGACAGCGGGCTGCTTGCTCAGGCAGCCCGGGCAATTTCTCGCAAAGTGTCCGGGTGAGATTTCTTCAAATACGGGTTGGACATCAATGCAGCATTTTGAGGGGTCGCCAAGTGTGTTGCGCTCACGGAATGCACACCCCTTAATAGGATTGGATAAATCAGGCGGAGTGCCGGGTATGGTGTAGAGGAGCTCCCCTTTGGCGTGAGTTGCAGGGATGCTCTTCATGAGTGCCCGAGTGTAGGCGTGCAGAGGATTATTGAATAGCGTTTCTGTCTCCGCCCGCTCAATGAGTCTGCCGGCATACATCACATTAACCTCGTCACATGTCTGGTGCACGACGGCCAGATCATGGGTGATGAGAATGACCGCAGTATCTAGCTGTTGCTGACGTTCTTTGATGAGATCGAGCACTTGTTTTTGAACCGTGACATCAAGAGCTGTGGTGGGCTCGTCACAGATGAGTAGCTCGGGGCGGGTGATCAGAGCCATGGCAATCATGACACGCTGGCGCATACCACCGGAAAATTCATGGGGGTAGGAATGGATGCGTTTCTCCGGCTCCGGGATACCCACCTCAGCCAGTGAATCAATCGCTTTGTGGAGGGCTTGCTTGCCTTTGATGCCATCATGAATCTCCAGTGGTTCGGTAAGCTGGGTGGAAATTTTCAGATAAGGGTTCAGCGAGGTCATGGGATCTTGGAAGATCATTGAGATGCGTTTACCTCGTATTTTCCTGAGCTGTTTGGGGTTTGCTTTGAGGAGATCAACGCCGTCAAAGATGGCTTTGCCAGAGTGGATTTTACCCGGAGGTTGGGGGATAAGCCCTACTAGTGAATAACAGGTGACGGATTTGCCGGATCCGGATTCACCGACGATACCTACCGTCTGGCCTCTCTCAACAGAGAACGAGACATCCTCAACAGCCCTGACAACGCCGTTGCGTGTGTGGAACCGGGTTGTTAGGTTGGTGACATCGAGTATGGCCATGGTTGTTTTTCAGATAAAGAGGAGCAATGAGGATCTGTCAAAAACTTAGAAAGTATAACTTTGATAGGCTTTCTGAATGGTTGCTATTTCGTTCTTTTTGTAAGCTTTTTTCTCAGAGTATCCCCAGATGACGTCAGGCCACGCGGGATCTGTTTCGTAGCGGGCGACAACATGAATATGGAGTTGTGGCACCACATTGCCGATTGCGGCAACATTGATTTTGTCTGGTTTGAAATGGGATTCAACAAATTCTGACACCTCTCGAATGCTGTGCATCACGGAATCGTAGTCATCTGAATCTAACTGATGAAGCTCAATGATGTGATCATCGACTTCCGGGACGAGGATGAACCAGGGGAAAGTAGCGTTGTTCTTGAGCAAAACCCGGCATAATCCATGTTTGCCGAAGTCAATGCCTCCTCCCGCCAGGCGCTCGTTGAGTGAAAATGACATAAGTGGGATCTGGTCGAAAGGTGATTTCGATAGCCTGCACTGCGGCTTTTAAGTTCTACCTTTTTTTTCGGCTGAGGCGTTTCTTGATCGAACCGAAAAAGTGATAGGAATGCCCGGAGAGGGGTGGTCCTCACGAAGCCGGTTGGTGAGGTATTGTTCATAATTTTCCTGCATCAGACGCTTGTCATTTACGAAGAGGATGTAGGTTGGCACCGGAATGGCTGTATATCGGTCATTGATGGCAGCTGTGGCGTAGAGGAGTTTGAGGCGCTTGTTGCCCTTTTTTGCCTGAGGCGGTTTTTTCTCAAAGGCATGCGCGAGATAGCGGTTGAGTTTCCCTGTGGTGATCGGATTCTGGGCATGCTTGCGTATTTCGGCAATTTTGCTGAACACGAGGCCAATCGATTGTTTTTTGAGGGCTGAAACGCAAACGTAGGGAGCGTAAGACAGGAAGAAGAGTTCTCTTCGAGTGTGCTCCGTTGCCTCCTCAAGACGAACGTTTTTTGGTGCTCCCGGGTGGTAGAGGTCAAATTTGTTCATGACGATCAAGCAGGGCTTGTTCTCAGCTTGAATCATTCGGGCTATTTTACGATCCTGAGCAGAGATGCCCTCTGCGCAGTCGACGACGAGCAGACAAATATCAGCACGGCGTATTGAGCGTTCCGCACGCATGGCGGAGAAAACCTCAACGGAGGAATCCATTTTAGTTCGCCTGCGGATACCTGCTGTGTCGATGAGAGTGTGTTGCTCACCCATGAATTCATAAGGTATGTCAACAGCGTCTCGCGTGGTGCCGGCAATTTCTGAGACAATGGTGCGGTCATCCTTAAGGATGGCATTAACAAGGGAGGATTTGCCCGCATTGGGTTTGCCGACGATGGCAATTTTCAGACCCTCACGCTTCACTTCCTGCTCGGTAGCTTTGATTTCCCGATTGATGGGAATAACAACAGAATCAATGGCGTCAGCTATGCGGTCCATGTTTCTGCCCAGTTCGGCCGAGCTTGTTAAGCCCGCTCCGTATCCCAGCGAGGCAAAATCTCCGGAAAGCTGATCCTGCTCCTTATTATCGGCTTTGTTGATGATGAGCTGAACGGGTGCCTTGGAGCGCCTTAGCTTTTGTGCAAGGGCCTCATCAATAGAGGTAACGCCATCTTTGGCATCCACGACAAAGAGAATCAAATCAGCGGTTTGCATGGCTATGTCAGCCTCGGTGGTGACGGCATCGCCAAAGCTATCATCAAGCGTGGCGCCGATGCCGCCGGTATCGATGATGTTGCACGGTGAGCGACTAATACTGCAGGGGGCCGAAATACGATCTCGAGTAACGCCGGGTTGGTCGTGCACAATGGCAATACGTCGACCTACAAGGCGATTAAAGAGGGCTGATTTTCCGACATTAGGGCGGCCGACAATTGCTACGGTTGGCATCTTGGATTGGTTTTATGAGAGTGATATTTACTCCGTTTCGTGGTGCTCGTGTAGCATGTGCAGTCCTTGGCGGAAATACTCAATACCAGACCATATTGTAAAAATAGTTGCCAGAATAGTGGGGTAAATAGGTGATAGTGGAATGATTTTGAGCATGACCCAGCCCAATAGAAGCATCTGGGTAAAGGTGCAGACTTTGCCGGTCCAGTGGGGTTTAATGGGTACGTGGGAATTGAAGTAGTGCAGAATCCATATTCCTACAATAATAATGAGGTCTCTGGCTATCATTAGAGCGGTGAACCATATGGGAATATGCCAGCCTTTCCCCCATGGGATGAAGGTAAGAAAGACAATACCTGTGAGGAGCAGGGTTTTATCAGCAAGTGGATCCATGAAAGCCCCGAACTTACTACGCTGATTGAAGTGACGAGCGATGTAGCCATCAATTCCATCACTTAACGAGGCAAAGATAAAGACACCCACTGCCCACCAACGTAAAGTCTCGTTGGCCTGCCCGGTTTTCACGCTCTCACCGTAGTAGACGGCGAGAACGGCAAAAACAGGGGCGCAAAAAAGCCGGCCGAGTGTGATCTTGGAAGCTAATGTCACTGTAGCAGTCTCTGGCTTGAAGTTTTCACTGTCAAGTATTGCTATTTGCCAGCTTGCTGGTTGTGATGGCTTGAGTGAACCAGACTGAAATCAAACGACACCTTGATGAGATGGGAGTAATGCCATCGAAGAAACTGGGGCAGAACTTTCTCATCGACCAGAACGTTGCCGAGTGGATTGTTGAACAGCTCGAAATAGAGGCGGGGGACACTGTCGTTGAAGTTGGTCCCGGAACCGGTGCTTTGACCGAGTATGCGGTAAGTGTTGCGGATCGGGTTATACTAGTGGAGTTTGATGCGCGACTGGCGGAAGGGCTCAAGAATCGTTATCAGGGTAACGACAAGGTTCAGGTGCACCATTGTGATGGCGCACGTTTTGATGTCCGGCAGTTGTTTAAGTATCAGCCGGTCAAATTACTCGGTAATTTGCCTTATTCCGCAGGTGGGGCGATTATGAGAAACTTCATGAAGCGGCCATCTCCGGTCTGCAAGGCTGTGCTGATGCTTCAAAAAGAGTTCATTGACAGGATCATAGCGATTCCCAGGACAAAAGCTTACGGCGTACTCTCACTGAGAATGCAAAGTGAGTGGCATAGCAAACCGGTCAAAACCATCCCCCCCCAAGCATTCTTTCCACGCCCACTGATCGACTCCACGGTGATGGTTTGTGATCCACGGCCACAAGATTTGCCCGTTTATGATGCGCGCTTGTTTGATGAAATGGTCAGGCGTGGCTTCGCCCAGCGCAGAAAACAGGTGCGCAAGCAAATGCCTGACACCGCAATCTGGTCTGATGCGGCAAAACACATCGGAGTTGCGGAGACGGCCAGAGCGGAGGAGATAAGTTTGGAGCAATGGGTTGAGCTGACCCGTTTTTATGATGACCACCCCCTTAAGGATAAGGCCCAGGATGGAGAAGAGCTTTTTGATGTGGTGGATGACAAAGATCAGGTGCTTAGGCAGGAGACCCGTGCCGTAGTTCACCGGGAGGATTTGCTGCACCGAGCTGTGCATATTTTTGTCTTTAATAAGCATCGCGAGTTGTTTCTGCAAAAGCGTTCACGTCTCAAAGACAAGCATCCGGGCGTTTGGGACTCAAGTGCCGCAGGGCACCTTGATGCCGGAGAGGACTATCAAATGACGGCTGTTCGGGAGTTGGAGGAAGAGCTGGGAATTAAAAATACTCAACTCCAAGAGGTAGGGGAACTCATCCCTGCTTGTGCGAATACCGGCTGGGAGCACATTATGCTCTATGTTGCCCGTCACGATGGAGCGCTCAGGTTTCCCTGCAGTGAGATCGAGGCAGGGCAGTGGGTTTCTGTGGAGGAAATACGAGCTTGGATCGAAGCCAGACCGGGGGATTTTGCCAGTGGATTTATCGAGTGCTGGAATGTATTCGATGAAAAGTTGCGTGAGAAGAAGAATGCAAACACCTCTTCGGATTAGCTGACAGGTATGGCACGTGAGGGTGCGGTGGTAGGTCCACCAGGAGTCGAACCTGGATCTACGGCTTCGGAGGCCGTTATACTATCCATTGTACTATGGACCCTTGATGTGGCGTGATGAGCTGCATCACGAAACGCTGCCCGTGCTGGTTAATCCTTGAGGTATGGCAAGTCAAGAAATGAGTGGTAATAAAGGAGATGTCTAATGAACCTATATGAATGATTGGCGGTCTTAGCCGGATTCCAGCCAAGGGCGTGGGATCAAGGTGATAGATAATCATTTTCCCACCTGCCAATACGACAATAAATACGACAATAGTTTGATTAGATGAGGTATTTTTTTCTATTTCATTCTTTACTCGATATAGATGCTAATCAGAATTACTGCTGTTCGCAGATTAGTTTGCACACGATAATCTCACTATCTGCACTTGATCTATCTAGCCCATGAAAACAATGAATATGACCTCTCGACGTTTCCTCAAAACAGGAGCACTAACGACCACTTTGGCACTGCTCACTTCACCGACACTTTTTGCAGCCGCTGAAGGCAGTGTCCTCAAAAGATATGTATTGGATGGTGGTTGGCCTATGATTCTCATCGGGCTGCTCATTCTGTGTCTGATTGCACTATGTGTTTTCAACTTCATGAATCTGACGCGAGCCAAGTTTGTGCCGGATGACTTGAAGGCCGGTCTGATGGATCACATGATTAATTGCCGCATTCGTTCAGCGATTGAATTGGGTGCCTCTCACCCAAGTTATCTGGGCCGGATGATGGCTTACGCCTTGCCTAACGTCGACGCACGCCGTCCGGAGGATCTTGGCCGTGATTATGTGGAGGACGCGATCGCAGATTTTACCATCAATGAGAATCGCAAGAGCATGACGCTCATCAACTACATTTCACTCATTGCGCAGGCAGCCCCCATGATGGGACTGTTTGGAACGGTGCTGGGTATGGTGGGTGCGTTCGGCACTCTGGCCAGCGGAGACGGATCAGCTGATCCGTCAGCACTTGCCGGTGATATTTCGGTGGCCCTGTTGACCACCTTGTGGGGTCTGGTGACGGCGATACCATCACTCACAGCTTATTTCTTTTTCAAGAACAAGCTCAATAACCTCGTTGCGGAGTGTCACCACACATCCGAGGAATTGATCAACGCATCTATCCAGACCGTGAATGGTGATGCCCATCTGGCCAAGATTCCTGAGGGAATTGCAGTCTAAGGATAAGTCCCAAGGGAATGCTTTCTCTACCGGCCTCCTCTTTACTTGATTCACAATAATCGCATACCTTACGATGGCATCGAAGAAATTACAAAGCCTTGCAGCCAATGAAGACGAGCTGCAGGTTGACATGTCTCCGATGATTGACATGGTTTTCTTGCTGCTGATTTTCTTCATTGTGGCATCCACGGTGATTGTCGTGAAGCAGGACCCTGAGGTTGAGCCTCCCGTGGCTAAATATTCGAAAAAAGCCAAGGATGGGAAGGGTCGCATTGTCATCAATGTCCGCAACGACGGCACCTTTCTTGCTGAGACGGCTACTCTGACTTTTGATGACTCCAAGGCGATACAAGAATATGTGAAGGAGCGAAAAGCAACGGAAGAAGCCAAGGGCCTTGTTCCCATTATTCACCTGCGCGGTGATAAAGGTGTGTCATTCCGCTATGTTCGCACTGTGATTCGGGCGGCAGCAATTGCAGGGGTGGATAATGTCATTTTCTCGGTCTACGGATTTGAGAATTAACCAAGAATCAGTAGAAAAGAAACCCACAACCATGTCCCGCAGAAAAAAAGGTGAAAGTTTTGAGGATGATGAGCCAGGATTGGACATTTCGTCTCTGATTGATGTCTGTTTCCTTTTGCTTATTTACTTCTTGGTCACAACGACCATTCAACCTCGTGAGCAGGATTTGAAGCTGTCATTGCCTGCGGCAGCACCCTCGGATACTCCGCCCGCCCTCGCACCCCTGTTTATCAAGGTTGATAAAGCGGGTGATATCTTTATTAATAGTGGTGCGGCTGAAGAAATGGTGGAGTCAGACACATCCAGCCGCAGATTGCCGGAATTGACAAATCGCCTTGATGGTTATGTCGCAACTGCAAAAGCTGGCGGGGAAGAGCCCATTGTTCAGTTGTGGGCCGATGGAGAGGCCGAGCAGCAGCGTATTGTAGATGTTCTCAATTGTCTCGCCAGCCAAGAGATTCACAAGGTTACCTTCACCGACCTCATAGATGGTCCCTAGGAAATCTTTGATCATAGCATTCCGTTTAAGTCATTCCCTCTGAGAAAATAATCAATCAATTCAATCTAGGTGGCGCAGCACTCATCTATGGCTTATACTGCAATGACTCATAAGTGAGCCTAGACTGGTGAGCATATCCACTACACTCCTACTTTATCAAAAATCATGCCATTGAAGATCAACTCATTAACCAAGCTTATCATAGCTGTTGTGGTCCTTTCTGTCTCGCTTGCAGGGGATGTCAGCTCACAAAGCCTCCAAGACAGGATGGCCAGTGCCAACACGGC
>JBDQHQ010000063.1:0-10719 GCA_040264795.1 Akkermansiaceae bacterium
CTCCTATGCAGATCATGAACAAAATATAGACAGGCCAATCAGGCATGATGTCGAGTAAGCTTGCCCGCGTGGGTTTGCGAAGCAGAAATCCAAAATTAGTCCCAAGCGTCAGATTCACGATAAATGCAATTGCCGCGTAGCATAAAAGCCAGCCAAAGGACTTGATCCAGGCACCTTGGCGTGGGCGCCAACCTAGCCCCAAGGGAAGTAAGAGTGCCGTGATGACAACGACACCGTGCTGGAGAAAAAACGCCAGGAAAACCGGATGAGGAAAATCAAAGCCGAGATCGGGTGTCAATAGACCTTGGAAAGTGCCGGCTAGGCCCCAGAAATAACTTAGTTCACAAAGAAATGGTCGGCGGGTGATCAGAGCAAACCCACACAGGAAGGCTGCGATATCGCAGAGATGCAGCGGGATTGCTGAATCGAGGGTCATGGCCCCGCCTACGCTTTCCCATGCAGCTTGGTTGATCGGGTATGCTGCGAAGCAGCAAAATGCCAACAGCGTGAGTGCTGATTTGGCACGAGCAGAATGAGGGTCTCTGCGGCACCGCAAAACCATCAACATGGTGACGGTAGTCAGGCATGCCAGAGCCCCGATATGACTGACGCCGTAAAGTTCAAATGCTGCAAGCATGGCCTTTTCTATCTCTATTTGATCCGGGTTGAAACTGTAAACTTGTCACAGAGCTGCGCAGGGAGTTCAATCACCACAGATGTCAGGTATGATTCAGAGCACGATGATCCGTGCTTCAGCGGGTAGCGGAAAAACCTTCCAGCTGGCTAATCGTTATCTTGCCTTAATGGTTTTGGGAGAAAAGCCTGAAGAGATCATTGCGCTCACCTTCACTCGTAAAGCCGCGGGGGAATTCGCCAGTAGGATTATGACTCGTTTGGCCGAGGGAGCATCCAGTGAAGAACAGGCGGATGAGCTGGCCGGTGAGTTAACAAAAATCATCCTGGGCACCGATGATATTCCGGCTCTGCTCAAGGAATCTGATCAGGCATTGCCAGAGATGAATTCCACTTTCTTTCAGGAGAAGCTCAGCGAGCTTATTGCAGTACTGGATCGCTTGGCGCTTTCGACCCTGGACAGTTATTTTGTCCGGATTGTGCGTAATTTTCATCTCGAGCTAGGTTTGAGCGGCTTTGAACTGATGGAAGATTCGGCGATCTCTGCTGAACGAATGGGCGTGATGAATATCATTTTCTCACACCGGAAAACACGTAAACAAGACCGCGATGATTTCATCCAGTCCTTCAAACAGGCAACCTGGGGAGAGGAGGAAAACAGGCTGTGTCAGACCCTTGAAGGCTTTATCGAACAGCATCAGAATCGCTGGTTAAGTGCCTCCGATAAAGTATGCTGGGGCAGTGCGGATCAATTATGGCCATCCGGCTGCCCATACCCTGATGGTAACATCAAACAGCTTGCCGGGGAGTTGAGAGAAAAGTTGGGTGAGCCGTATACCCCGCACAAGGCCTACATGAAAGGATGGCACAAAGTTTGTGATATGCTGGAGGATTATCAGGCTGGCATTCCACTAAAGCTGAATGCTCAGCTGAAGCGAGCCATCACTTTGTGGGACAAATATCAGCATGGGGGAACGGTAGAGGAGAAAAATAAATATGATATTTCTCCTGAGCTTGGTGAGTTGATGACCAGACTGGTAGGAGCATTCATCAAATCGGAGATCGAGATCCGCATGAAGCGAACCCAAGGTCTTTATGCGGTTATTGCTGCCTATGAAAAGCGCTATCAGGACCACGTGCGCAACCGAGGTCGGCTTGGTTTCTCGGATTTGACCATGCTTTTGGCCGGGCAGGGGGTGATGCAAATGTGGGATGAAGATGAACGCAACCTGATTGATTTCCGGCTGGATGCACGCTACGACCATTGGCTTCTTGATGAGTTTCAAGACACATCGAGACCACAGTGGCAAGCCGTCGCGAATTTGATCGATGAGGTCGTTCAGGATGCAGAGGGGATGAGATCCCTCTTTGTTGTCGGAGATGGCAAACAAAGCATTTACGGCTGGCGTGGTGGAGAACCCCGTCTCTTTGAAGACCTCAAAAGCCACTACGGAGATCGTTTGGCTAATTGGGACATGGATCTCTCTTATCGTTCATCGCAGCCGGTTCTTGATCTGGTAAATATTGTTTGTGATTTGTCTGAGTCAAAGTGGGAGCAAATTTTCCCTGTCGAGGCCCTCAATCGATGGGAATACCACAAGCACGCACCACATGAGGATGGCCCCGGGCATGCCATGGTTTTAGAGACCGATGCGGATCCTGCCAGCATGGGGAGCGATGAAAAAAAAGAAGCCAGATATCGCTGTATGATGGCGGTTTTGGCTCAGGTCAAACCTCTTGAACGGGGCATGAGTTGCGCCATCTTGGTGAGTAAAAATACGCAGGTCACTGAGATTGTCGAATACCTCCGCGCTAAGCCTCATTGCATGCCGGTTGCTTCCGAGTCGGAAACCCACCTTGCCGATGGTCCAATTGGTGCGGTGATTCTGGATCTGTTCCGTTGGTTGAAAAACCCGGCACATGTCTTCGGCCATATTCATATTAGTATGAGCCCACTGGGAAGTGTCATCACCAGTCTCTGTTCTAGTGATGACATGAAGTATCAGTGGCAGTGGTTAACGGATGAGATTTCAAGACAGGGAATTGGCGCTTTGTTAGGGCGAATCATTTCCAGCTTGCGAGAAACCCAAGCCATATCTTGTTACGGTAATTTGCGTCTTGATGAAATCCAGGCTGCTGCGGCTGATTTTTCCAAGCGTGGGGGTAATTTGGATGATTGGGTGCAAATGCTCGAAACGCGATCCATCAAGGAAACCAGTCACGCCGGGATGATCCAAGTGATGACGGTGCATAAATGCAAGGGCATGGGCTTTGACATGGTGATTCTTCCGGAACTTGATAGCGCCAACGAGTTTACCCATAACAACAAGGTTGATATTCTTGAATCCAAGGGAAAGCTTGGGGCGGTTAACTACGTTATCAAAAAGCCTCCCAAGGAAATTTGCGATGCAGATGAGGGTTTGCGTGAAATGGTAGATGCCTGGGAATCCGGGCAATGTTACGAGCGGTTTTGTAATCTCTACGTTGCATTGACCCGTGCTAAAAAAGCCACCTACTGCATTGTTGATCCTGTCAAAAGCAACTGGGAGCCGAAGGCAAAGTATGCTGACTGGATCAGGGAGGCGACGGTGGCTTCCGGGGAGCGCAAAGAGGCGGTTCATGGTGTGGGTTACACGGTGCTTTATGAGGCAGGCACATGGCTGGTCGCTGATGGAGAAGTCGAAAAAAAATCAGCAGTAAAAACTGCTGATGGCAAAGTGGAGCTTTTGCCTGCAGCTCCGCGGATGTCGCGCAAAGTGGCGAGTGAGAGCAAGAAATATCAAGCGGGTGAATGGCTCAACCATCCTAAAAAGCTCAGCTTAGGTAATCAGGTGCACAAGATTTTCGAGCAGATTTCATGGCTTGATGAAATGCCTGATTTGCCCGATATCAAAGCATCAAAAATGGTGGTCGAGTGTTTGAATGTTCCGGAGATACGCCAGCACTTTGTCCGCCCAGAAGGGGATTGTCAGCTACTGCGCGAACAACCCATCGAAACCCGTGATGGTGACCAATGGGTGAGCGGAGTGATCGACCGGGCCCTTGTGCTCTTGGTTGATGGAAAGCCAAGTTCGATTAGCGTTATCGACTTTAAAACTGACTCGGTAAAAACAGTAGAGCCATTGCGCGCAAAATACGCACCTCAACTTCATGCCTACCGTGATGCCCTGCAGCGTATCACTGGCATTACTGAGGATAAAATAAGCTGCTATTTGTTATCGACCTCGCTCAAGGAAATCATTGAGCTTTAATGACCAGCGGCAATCATCACGACAATGGTGATGCAACTTATAAGCATCACAGCACTTGCTGTCAGCCAATACCACCCGCCACTGGTTCCCCGACAGGCCCAGAGGCCAACCAGGAACCCGAAAAGCATTCCCGAAATATGGGCGGTATTTCCTATGGACATGATGCCGCCCCATGAGAGTGCAAAACAGAGAGCCTGCCAGATCAAGAGCCAGCGCAGACTACTTGTCGTGAAACCCTCCAAAAACCCAGTGTAGCGTGGCCATGCCGCCCACATAAAGCCACCCAATGCATAAACGACACCAGAAAAGCCAATACCAGGGCCTCCAATGACAAGTTGCAAGGTTGAGCTTACAAAACCGGCAGCCACGAAAAAGGCGAGAGTTTTCAAACTTCCGAGGCCGCGCTCCATAAGTGAGCCCAAGCGTACTAGCCAGAGCATATTAAAGGCAATGTGCCACAAATCAAAATGCACGCAGGTGGATGCGATAAGCCCCCACCAGCGTCCGGCACTGAGGTCTTGGTATGTTGTGTAGCCAAGCATTTGTGCAAGCTTGTAGGTGGCGACACTGCCCGACTGATCGTTATTGAGTAAAAAATACACAAGGACGCACCAGAGTATCACCGAGTAGGTGACAACGGGAAGCAGCCCGGCAAAACGTTCGTAAAGTCTGGAACCATAAGCTGGTCCGGCCTCTTCAGGGTTGTCGGGCGGAAACGGGAAGCGTTGTAAGAAGGGCGTCATGACAAAAATGTGAGCTGCTAAGTGTGATAATTATCGCTTGATCCGAGATTATGAAGGACTAATGTCAAAAACATGAGTAAGTTCCTTTACCTATTGTCAGCTGTAGCATTTTTGCCCTTGTTCTCTTGTGCAGAAAACACCGAGACCGCCAGAAAGCCGGTTGGTCCTGAATCAGATGAGAGTTATATGCCATGGAACCGGCCCACAGGCCCCGAGGGTGCAGGGGTTCTGAGTATTCTCGATCAGCGCTAAGCACGGCCATGATTTGTCCTAGCGGTGGTAGGGTTCACCGCGATGAATGGTGGCCACGCGGTAGAGTTGCTCAAGCAGGACAAGCAGTGCCAGCTCGTGCTGAAGGGTCAGTGGCGACAAAGCCCAGACCAGATCGGCCTTTTCGCGGAGGATCTGCGTGTGTCCGTCAGAGGCACCGATGAGATAGCTGGCACGTTTCATGCCACGCAACTCCCAGTCTTGAATGCGCGTGCTGATTTGAGCGGTTGTGAGTGACTCTCCGCGTTCGTCCAATACAATGCGCAGTGTGCCTTCACTTGCATCATGAAGGCGGGCGGAAACATCTTCGCTATTACCGTCCTTGACGTGTTTCAAACTGTAAGACCCGTAGCGACCGAGACGTTTGAGATATTCGGCAACCCCGGTTTTGGCATAAGCCAGTGCGGGTTTGCCGGCGGCGAGGATTGTGTGTTTCATGCCGTCCTGCTAGACGATGCGCGCAAGTAACCATGGCAACAACTCACTAATGGCTACGCGCTCTTGTTCCATGCTGTCACGGTGACGCACGGTGACGGTGTCAGTTAAGTCTTCACCATTTTCACCTTTCTCACCGAGGGTCTCAAAGTCAATGGCGATGCAATACGGGGTGCCCACCTCATCCTGGCGGCGGTAGCGCCTTCCGATGGCAGCTGCTTCATCGTAAAACACGTTCATGTGTGGTTGCAGCAGCTCTTTGACTTCTTTGGCTTTGGCGACTAGCTCGGGCTTGTTTTTAAGCAGGGGCAGCACGGCGGCTTTGATGGGGGCTACACAAGGCTTGAGGCGCATGACCTTGCGGATATCAGGTTTGCCACCCTCCTTGGTCAGGTCCTCCTCGTCGTAGGCTTCGCAGAGAATGGCGAGAATGGTGCGGTCACAACCTGCGGAGGGCTCGACGACGTGAGGGATGAATTTTTCCTTGGTCTCGGTGTCGAGGTATTCCAGCGTTTTGCCCGAGTGTTCCTGATGTTTGCCGAGGTCGTAGTCCGTGCGGTAGGCGACACCTTCCAGCTCCTGGATGCCGAAGGGGAACTCATATTCGATATCGTAGGTTTTCTTCGAGTAGTGGGCGCGCTCACCGTCGGGAACGTCGAGAATATGGAGCTTGGCGCGTGGGACTCCGATCTCTTCATAAAACTCGAGACGTTTTTCCAGCCACTCATCGGTGAGTTTCATGCCGTCATCAGGGTGGCAGAAATATTCGATTTCCATTTGCTCAAATTCGCGCGAGCGAAAAGTGTAGTTGCGTGGATTAATCTCGTTGCGGAATGCCTTGCCAATTTGGGCGATTCCGAAAGGGATCTTCTGACGCGTGGAATCGAGCACATTCTTATACTGCACAAAGATGGTTTGCGCGGTCTCAGGCCGGAGATAAGCCACGGCATTGGGATCATTATCATCAGCTGAGGCACCCATCTTGGTCTGGAACATAAGGTTGAACTCCTTGGG
The DNA here is from genome assembly GCA_040264795.1 of Akkermansiaceae bacterium. GTDB lineage: Bacteria > Verrucomicrobiota > Verrucomicrobiia > Verrucomicrobiales > Akkermansiaceae > Oceaniferula. The sequence continues at coordinate 6,347 of JBDQHQ010000063.1, forward strand.
CTCGGTAAGTTCACAATGCTTGTCTTCCCCCTTGGGTAGTTGCTTTTTGGCCTCACACAAAGGTGCCTCATCCATCTGATCCGCACGGTAGCGTTTTTTGCATACCTTGCAGTCGACCATGGGGTCAGAGAATCCACCGACATGGCCGGAGGCGGTGAGTACTGCCTGGTGAGTCAGGATTGAACCATCCATGCCGACGATGTCATCGCGCTCCTGAACGTTTTTGCGCCACCAGAAATCCTTGAGGTTGCGTTTCAGCTCGGAGCCCAAGGGGCCATAGTCCCAGCAGCCGTTGAGTCCGCCATAGAGCTCTCCGGACTGGTAAATGAACCCTTTGCTTTTGCAAAGGGATACGATTTTTTCCATGCGTTCTGGGTCGGTATGCGTTCTTTCTGCCATGGCGGGGGGAGACTAGGAGCAGAGGGTTAAGAGTCAAGAAGCAAGAGATTCATATTGCCAGAATCTTTCCACGGGTGAAATGTAGCTACATGCCCGAGGCACTTACTGTCACCCGTCTGGTCAGACGCATGAAAAACCTGCTTGAGATTGAAATCGGCGAGGTCTGGGTAGAGGGGGAAATCAGCAATTTACGCCGTCAGGCAAGTGGTCATTGTTATTTCAGCCTGAAGGATGAGGGGGCGCAAATTTCCTGCGCTCTTTTTCGTGGTTCGGCAGCCAAGGCGAAGGCCCAGCCCGAGGAGGGAATGCAGGCGAGGGTCTATGGTGAGGTATCCGTCTATGAAGCCCGCGGGCAGCTGCAGCTTATCGTCAAACAGGTAGAGGATGCCGGTCTGGGTGATTTACAGGCCAAGTTTGAGGCTCTCAAGCGCAAGCTTGATACCGAGGGCTTGTTTGACCCCTCGTCGAAAAAGAAGTTGCCGTTTTTTCCGATGTCCATTGGCTTGATCACCTCGCCGACGGGAGCGGCTTTGCAGGACATGCTCAACATCCTCAAGCGTCGTGCCCCATGGGTGCAGCCGATCCTATATCCGGTAACCGTCCAGGGCAAGGGAGCTGAGGTTTCGATAGCCGAGGCAATCAAGCAACTTGGTGAGCCTGAGAAATATGATCTGCCTCGGGTTGATGTCATCATCACCGGTCGCGGTGGGGGGTCTCTTGAGGACTTGTGGAATTTTAATGAAGAGGTGGTAGCTCGTGCGATTCATGCCTGCCCGATTCCAGTGGTTTCCGCTGTAGGACATGAAATTGATTTCACCATCTCGGATTTCGCAGCTGATATGCGTGCGCCCACTCCTAGTGCAGCTGCGGAGTTGGTTGTGCCGGATGCGGCAGAATTGGTCATGCGTGTTGGCCGCTCTGCAGATGCAATGCAACGAGCCATGGAAACCAGGCTCAAGCATGACGCGGCGATTCTCAAATCTGCTCGCCGTGCCTTAATGCCAAGAGATGCGGAAATAGCATTGCGTGAGCCGATTCAGAATCTGGACCGGCTACGCCAGAACCTGCAGGATGCCTCAAATGATAATCTCAGTGATTTGATTACCAGAGTAAAGGAGCTTGCCTCCTTGTATGCAGCTCACCATCCGCTCAGGGTCATTGAGCGCAAGAGGGAGCAACTTGATCATTCCATCGGTCTCATGGAAAGAGCCGCCATGAGTGGCATCCAGCAATCAACGGAGCGTTTGCAAAGCCTTGCTTCCTTGCTGAGAACCTTGGGGCCGGAATCAACCTTTGCCCGCGGTTTTTCCATCACGATGGATGAGCAAGGTCGTATTGTCAGGGATGCCAAGCAGGTGAAAGCCGGTGATCAGTTGACCTCCAAATTGGCTCATGGAGAATTAAGCAGCAGGGTAGAGTAAAGGTGCTCTCCAACATATCTCGATGATGCTATCAACTTGTGCTTTGAAAACATTCATGTCTAATCATCATTGTGTCTGATCATGTCATCGATATCGCGGATGTCAGCAAGAGATACCGTGGCGGGGTGGAAGCCTTGCGCGGAGTTTCGCTGAAGGTGCCACGGGGTGGGATTTTCGGTCTTTTGGGGCCAAATGGTGCAGGCAAGAGCACACTGGTGAAAATCCTGATGACCATTGTTCGTCCGACATCTTGCTCCGGCTCCATGTTGGGCGAAGCCATCGGGCACAAGCCAACGCTTGCCAAGGTGGGTTATTTGCCGGAGCACGCTCGTTTCCCCGAGTATCTTAAAGGAGGTGAGGTCATTCGTTACGTAGCTGGATTCACTGGAATTCCCAATCACTTGGCAAAGGCCAAGACCAACGAGCTTTTGGAGATGGTAGGTATGCAGGATTGGGGGAATCACCGCATGGGGACCTATTCCAAGGGGATGAAACAGCGCATCGGCTTAGCCCAAGCACTGATCAATGATCCGCAGATTGTTTTTCTCGATGAGCCTACCGATGGAGTGGATCCCAAGGGACGGCTCGAAATGCGCAATTTGCTCCAGCGCATGCGTGATGAGGGCAGGACGGTTTTTATCAACAGCCACTTACTGGGAGAATTGGAAATGATCTGTGATAGCGTCGCAATCATGGACAAGGGCGAGATTGTCAGGCAGGGAACCATTGCGGAGCTCACTGAGAAGAGCCGGCGTTATGAGCTGCGTATCCGTGGTGAGATATCTGAGGATTTGAATCGCAAGTTGGTGGATGACGGGGTGGAAATGCAGGGTGAGAATATGATCTTTTACCACAGTAATCCGGAGCCCATGCAGCCCGTATTGGATGCTTTGAGGGCAGGGGGGGTAACCATCGCCGAGATGCGGGAAGTTCGCCAATCCCTCGAAGAGCTTTTCATGGAGTCGGTGGGCGAAGGTGGTGTTGGTGGTAATAAAAAGGGAGTGAATCCACCTCCCTTGCCTGGGAAGGAGGTGTCCAAGTGAGACAGGTACTGACGATCTTATGGGATTCCTACCGCTTGTTGACGGCCAAGAAGCTGTTTTGGATCGCGTTGTTACTTACCATACTCATTGCCATGGCCTATGCCTCGGTGGGTTTTTCACCCCAGGGTATCACAGTGTTATTTGGTCTTTATGATTTTGAAAACGATTTGATCGTGGAGGGCAGTCTGTTTGCCGAGTACCTCTACATGTTGATCTTTACCGATTATCTGGTGCCGTGGTGGCTGGGGTCGTTCGCTCTCGTGCTGGCTTTGATTTCGGTCTGTCCCGTGTTTCCGGATTTTCTGAAGACGGGATCCATCGACGTGGCCATTTCCAAGCCAATGAGTCGGGTGACACTCTTCCTAATCAAGTATTTGGGAAGCTTGTTATTTGTGGCCATACAGGTGCTGGTTTTTTGCGTGATTGTTTTTCTGGCACAAGGCGTGCGATTGAACATCTGGAATCCCGAAATCTTTTGGGCCGTGGTTTTACTGACCTTTGTTTTCAGTCTGATCTACTCTGTAGCTGTATTGGTGGCTGTGTTAACCAGATCTGTGTTGTTTTCACTCTTGATGGCATTGCTGGTCTGGGGGACTACTTTGTCGATTCAGTGGGCGGAGAGTGCTCTCTACAAGTTCACCTATGTGGTGCCAGCGATGGGGATGAGCATCGATTTAAAAACAGGAGAGAGTAAGCAGGCAGGTAAAGAAGAGCAGGTTGACGAGGACATGGAGAGTTTTTACCAAAAGGTTAAGGTAGTGGCCTTACCCTTGCCCAAAACGCGCGATGCCACCTATCTCTTGAAGAAAAAAGTCACTCTGCACGGTAAAAACATGACCATGGCAAGTGCCTTCATGGCGGACGATGCATCGGATTATGAAATGAGGGAGGCCAGGGCCATGGAGGCATATGATAACAGGCATTCTACGGCTTACATTGTGGGAACCTCACTAGCATTTGAGGTCTTTGTCCTCGGCATTGCTTGCTGGGTGTTTAGCCGCAAGGATTTCTAGTTCGGGTTTTATCTGCAAGGAACCATCAACCATAGGCCCCAAAATAGCCCGGTAACAGATGCTACCGGGCTATCTAAAGATCCGCAAAAATTCGAGGCTGTCAGATGGCTGAGGCAATCGCTTGAGCCATTTCCACGGTGCCGACTTTGGTTTCACCGTCTTTGCCAGTGAAGAGGTCAGCCGTGCGTAATCCGGAATCAATCGCCTTGTCCACGGCAGCTTCGATAGCATCTGCCGCCTCATTTTCGCCAAGCGAGTAACGAAGCATCATGGCAGCGGAAAGAATCTGGGCAATGGGGTTGGCCACTCCTTGGCCGGCGATGTCCGGTGCGGATCCGCCGGAGGGCTCATACATGCCGAAGTAGAGGCCGCTCTCGTTTTTGTTACCCAGGGAGGCACTGGGTAGCATGCCCAGCGAACCGGAGATCATGGCCATCTCGTCAGAGAGGATGTCCCCGAAGAGGTTGCCGGTGACGAGCACGTCGAACGATCCGGGC
>JBDQHQ010000064.1:0-10630 GCA_040264795.1 Akkermansiaceae bacterium
ACATAAAGAAGGCTCATTCCATGTAATCAACTTTTTTCGACGGCGAATAAAACGCATCCTTCCGCTCGTCATAGCAGTAGTCCTTTGCACGCTATTGGTCAGCCCGTTTATCGTCATGCGAGCAGGCTTAAAAAGTGTTGCCCTTGATGCAAATTCAGCTCTTCTTTGCTATTCTAACATCTGGCACCAACTCAGCCTGGAAGGATATTGGAGCGAGCAAGCCCACTATAAACTTTTTCTTCATTTTTGGTCTCTCGCGGTAGAAGAGCAATTCTACCTCTGCTATCCGGTCATTTTCTTGTTAGCGATCAAATTGAAAAAATTAAGCTGCTTTATCAGTCTTATACTCATCGCCTCACTCTCCTATTATCTCTGGGCACAATATAGCAACCAACAGAACCTAGCCTTCTTTTCCACGCTCACAAGGATGTGGCAACTACTTACTGGAGCACTCATAGCCATTCTACATAGCAAATTCGCCTGGCTTCAAGGGCATCATCACCTGCGCGCACTCTGCCTCCTACTCTTGAGCGCAAGCTTCCTGCTCCCTACCACCGAATACAGTGGACTCTATTGCGTGCCATTTACACTCATTGGAGCATTGAGCATCATCGTATTCTCAAACATAAACAAAGAACTTAATAATAAAATATTCTCTGTTTTACAACGTCTTGGCATCATCTCCTTCTCTATCTACTTATGGCATTGGCTACTCATACGGAGCTTCTTTTATGATAACAATGATCTTTCCGCCTTTGCCATTTTCTTTCCCCTTCTCATCGGCCTATCAACGCTATCTTACCATGTAATCGAAAAGAGGTTTCGTTACAATTCCACCACGCCAAGAAATATCATTACCGGAGCATGTTTCCCACTGATCATATCTCTTGCTATACTCGTAACGCACGAACACTTCGCAAAGTACAATGGCACTCCAACATCACACTTTAGTGATTTACTATACGACATTAGCCCCAAAAACCTCAAAGCAGATCAGGAAGGTTCACCTTCTCTAAACATTGGAGTGATTCGCCCAGACAAGCCGCTTGCCAACGTTGGATTGCACGCATCCGCCAAAGGCCTTTCTCTTCATCAAGGCAAGGGACTCATTTCAATACTATTATTCGGAGACTCTCATGCATCGATGTGGGGGGACTGCATCAGGCAAATCTGCCTTGAAAACGATTACACAGCCAATGCTTTTTGCGGCAACAACCTTCCTCCATATTTTAAAATACCCATAAATAAAGAAACGATCAAAATACATTCTCGATTTTCAGAAAATCAAATGATGATTCTCAATCAAAATAAAATGCGAGCCATCGAGTCTGGCAAATTTGACGTGCTCATCATCGCATCCAGATGGTCGCATTTTCATCCTAAAAAAGGAACTCTCACCGATTTCATCAACTACGCCAGTAAACACCTGAGGATCCTGATCATAACCGAGCCTCCAACACTTGACATAGGCAACGTCAACGCTACTCAATACGCTTTTTTCGAAGGAATAAAAATCGGTAATTCGTATTACCTGAATCAAAAGAAAGACGCAAAAAAAACGCCTGTCACTGATTGGATCAAACAATTTGAAAAACTTCCAAACGTATCAGTTTTCAACCCAGATATACCCATGCTAAATGGACAGGTTGAAGTAATCAAAGACGGTATCCCACTCTATTTTGATGATGATCACCTTTCAACAGAAGGCACTCTGTTTCTCCGCCCCAAGTTAGAGAAAGCCATCCAACAACTATCAGAAACCAACTAATCCTGTCTCGCTCTCAATCATATACTTTTTGTCATTCCAGTCAGCAACTTAGGGACTATTAAACAAGCACATCAGCGGATATCATCCATGCCACAATCATTGCTGGGCAGTTCCCACTTCTCAGAGTTTCAACAAGGATGAAATGCTTATTTGCGTTCTCAGAAACAAACCTCTACAAAAAACGGCTCTCTCTAGACAAATCTCTCAGCATGCCTTCCACTACCACCTTCACGTCCTTTGGCCAACCCGACGATGTCGTGGCACTCACCGAGATCCCGAATCGCGATCTCGAGCAAGGAGAGCTGCGCCTCAAGATGCTCTACTCCCCCATCAACCCGGCAGACATCAACTACATTCAGGGCATCTACGGCATCAAACCCGAGCTTCCCGCTACCCCGGGACTCGAGGGATGTGGTGAGGTCATTGAGAGTCACACCGATGATTTTCAAACCGGTGACCTGGTGATCACCCTGAAGCCTGTGGGCACCTGGTCAGAGCAGGTGGTCTGCCCTGCTGATCATGTGCTCAAAATTCCAGCGGATACCCCCATCGAGCAAGCCTCGATGCTCAAAGTCAACCCACTGACCGCCTGGTGTATGCTCACCCAGTTTGTGCATCTCCCGGAAGGTTCCTGGGTGATTCAAAATGCTGCCAACTCCGGTGTGGGCACCTGTGTTATTCAAATCGCCAAGCTCCTCGGCCTGCGCACCATCAACCTCGTTCGGCGTGAGGAGCTCATCGCGCCTCTCACCGAGCTCGGTGCAGATCATGTGATACTCGACAATTCCACAGCCCTTGATGAAATCCGCACCCTCACAGCTGAATGCCCCCCCACCCTCGCCCTCAATGCCGTGGGAGGAGATAGTGCCCTGCGCCTCATGGATGCCCTTGCCGTCAAAGGCATCCATGTCACCTACGGGGCGATGAGCCGCAGAAGCCTTAAGGTTCCCAACAAATTCCTTATTTTTAAACGCATCCAGCTTCATGGCTTCTGGGTGACGGAATGGTGCAAGGAAGTCGACCCGGATCTGTTAGCTGACACTTACCAGCAACTCGCTCGCTGGATCAGCGAAGGAAAGTTGGCACAACCTGTGGACTCCATCTATCCACTCTCAGAAATCACTTCTGCTCTCAAGCGTGCCATGGAAGATCAGCGCGAGGGCAAGGTCTTGCTGCGATGCAGCTCGGAATAAAAACGATGTTTTTCTGAATAAGCTTCATATCCGGTTCGTCCAAGCAGGCGAACACCACAAACATTAAGGATATGAAAATCGTCATCGCTACCATTGCCATCACCCTCGGGCTCCTTGCCCTCTCCCAAACCGCTGAAGCCCGCTCACCCAAGCATTGTGGCTCAAGTTACACCTACAAAAGCGGCCACTCTTCCTGTGGCTGCGCTATCTACACCAAGCGCATTATTACCGGATACGACTGCTACCGCCGCCCCATCTACCGCTACTGCAGTGTCCCTGTCGTGCACCGTTGCCACAAGAAACATGGCCACCACTATGGCCACTACCGCCCGCATTACAGTCACTATAACAAGTATTCCCACCGCTATCGCAACTATGGCCACTATGGTCACCACCGCTATAGAAATCATTTCAGTTTCAGTAACGGCTATGGCCGTATCAGCATCTGCCGCTAGCCTGAATCATCAATCACCACCAAAAAGGAGGGCAAGTCTTGCCCTTCTTTTTTTATCGAAGCCTCTGCTTGGTGATTAGGCCCCACCGTCTGAGCCACCCTCTGAGCCACCTTCCGGGCCAGCCTCCCTCAAACTATCCCGGACGGCTTTCTTCTGCGCCCTCGCCTCACGGAAAAAACCTTGTAGCAGGGCAGTACACTCCTCCTGCATGACCCCTGAAGCAATATCACAGCGATGATTGAGCGGAGGATTGGACTCGAGCAAATTGATCCAACCACCGGCGGCTCCTCCCTTGGGATCCGGACAGCCGTAGACCACCCTGTCAGGGCGACAGTGAACTATGGCGCCAGCACACATGGGGCAAGGCTCCTTGGTCACATACAGCGTGCACCCTTCCAAACGCCAATCCCCCACCGCATCCTGTGCCGAGGTAAGGGAGAGCATTTCTGCGTGAGCAGTGGCATCCTTGAGCGTCTCCACCTGATTCCAGGCGCGCGCAATCACCGAGCCGTCACGCACAATCACGGCTCCCACGGGGACCTCCTTCGCGTCATAAGCCTTGCGCGCCTCACGCAGGGCCAGCTGCATAAAGTAGTCATCACTGGCAAAATCCATCATCAGCTCTTCGCTTGCATCACTCACATCAGCAATCTGGCAAAAAAACTTCAAACTTCAAACCGAATACTTCACACTCCCGACCATGAGCTCATGGCAACACTCTGATATCATCATCGCCCCCTCACTTCTCGCTGCCGATTTCTCTAGAATCATGGAGGAGACCCAGCGAGCCATCAGCAGTGGCGGTGACTGGATTCACCTCGATGTCATGGACGGGCACTTTGTTGACAACATCTCCTTTGGCCCTGCTATCATCAAAGCCATCGATGACGTCAATGATGCCTTTCTTGATGTGCACCTTATGATCTCAAGACCGGATCATTACCTGGATCGCTTCCTCGATGCTGGCTCGGATATGATTACCGTGCACGTTGAGGCGGAACACGATGTCAGCACCACACTCAAACGCATCAAAGACGCCGGCCGGCAAGCCGGGCTCGCTCTCAATCCTGCCACGCCCATGTCTGAAGTTGAGCCCTATCTTGAACAGATTGACTTGCTTCTCTGCATGACTGTAGTCCCCGGTTTTGGGGGGCAGGCCTTCATGCAGGAGGTCATGCCCAAGGTCGAGCAGGCTGCTCAATGGCGCAGTGAGCGGGATCTCCAATACCACATCGAAGTGGATGGTGGTATTGATGAGCAAACCGCACCATTTGCGACCACAGCGGGTGCTAATGTGCTCGTTGCCGGCTCATCCACCTTCAAAGCTGCTGACATGGCTGCTGCAATCGAGGCCATTCGCAGCGCATAGTCTGGGTCAAATAAGGATTCTGACCATTTATTCCGTGAATTAAACACAGCCCCGAGTTAAACAACAAACGTGACCAGCACTGAACTCAGCACTGAACTCAGCCGCGTGCTCCGTCCTGAGCAGGTGTCCTCCACCCCGGAAATACTCGCCGAGCATGCCTCGGACAAATGGCATGCCTCCAGCCTGCCTGATGTCGTGGTATTTCCTGAATCAACAGAAGACGTTGTTGCTGTCATCAACTATGCCTCCAAGCACGACATTCCCGTTTATACACGTGCAGCGGGGAGCGGCCATACCGGTGCCTGTGTGCCCGTGGAAAAAGGCATCTTGATCTCCATGATGAGGATGAACCAAATCCTCGAAATCAATCCCTCCGATGGTATCGCTATCGTGCAGCCCGGTGTCATCACCGGACAACTCCAGGATGCAGTCAGAGAACACGGCTGGTATTACCCTCCTGACCCGGCATCTCTCAAGGAGTGCAGCATCGGTGGCAATGTTGCGACCAATGCAGGAGGACCTCGCTGTCTGAAATACGGGGTCACCAAGCAATACATTCTGGGTCTGGAAGCCGTGCTTGCCTCTGGTGAAATCCTTCGCAGTGGTGGGCGCTGCCACAAAAACTCCACCGGCTTTGACCTGACCTCGCTAATGGTCGGCTCGGAGGGCATGCTTGGCATCATTACCGAGATCACCGTCCGCCTTATCCCGCATCCCCAAACCCGCGCCATGCTCGGCGCCTCATTTGCTGATTTTTCTGCCGCTGCTGCTGCTGTTCAGGCCATTCTGGACTCCGGCACCCTGCCCTCCGCCTTGGAAATCACCGATGGCTTCACCATGGCTGCTGCTCGCGATTATCTGGGTAGTGATCAACTTCCCCCCGGAGAGGCCTACCTGATGATTGAAATCGACGGGAATGAGGAGACGGTTTCCAGAGAACTCATCCGGCTCCACAAGTTCCTCACAGACCAAGGAGCACTGCGCCTTGATGAAGCTGCTGACGAGGATGCCTGTGAGCGTATTTGGCAACTGCGCCGTGATTTCTCTTACTCGCTCAAACATACCGGGCTTACCAAGCTCAATGAAGACATCGTCGTGCCGCGCTCCAAGCTGGTCGATCTGGTGAACTTTGCAAATGAGCTCCAGCAGCAAACCGGTATCCCTGTCGCCTGCTTTGGCCATGCGGGTGACGGCAACATCCACACCAACCTCATGGTGGACAACTACGCTGATCCTGAGACCAAAAAGAAAGCCGATGACGCACTCGACCGCCTCTTCACCTGGGTTATCGAAAATGGTGGCATCATCAGTGGTGAGCATGGCATAGGCCTCGCCAAAAAACCTTGGATCAAGCAAGCTCTGGGAGAAACCTCGATGGCCCTCCATCACAGCATTAAAAACGCCCTCGACCCGAAAGGCATTCTCAACCCTGGCAAGTTTCTCGATTAGCTTCCCCCGTCTCCAAACAGACGCACTATTATCTCTCGCAAAGACGCCAAGCCGCCAAGAATTTCCAGATCAAATCATCATCTTCAATCACATACCCTTGGCGCCTTAGCGCCTTGGCGTGCCCACAATGAACAAAACAAGGGAACAACTATCAAAAGAAGCAGATTCACTGGCTAAAACCACCGTGGACTGCGCATACAAATTGCACCGTGAGACCGGGCCTGGTCTGCTGGAATCTGTCTATGAAGTGGTCCTGGCCAAGATGCTTTCTGATCTGGGCATCACCGTCGAGAGGCAGGTCCCGGTTCCGATTCAGCTCATGGGGGCCACTTTTCAGGAGGGCTTTCGAGCTGACCTGCTGCTGAACAAAGCTCTCCTCATCGAGCTCAAATCCGTTGATACATTGCAGCCTCTTCACTGCAAGCAAACGCTCACCTACTTAAAACTCCTTGATCTGCCCCTCGGTCTCTTGATCAACTTCGGCGCACCCACCATCAAACAGGGTATCACCCGCATAGCCAACCGGCATATCGAATCTCCACCGACACTTCAGCAATGACCCATCAAGCTTTGCGCCTTGGCGTCTTGGCGTGACATCAAAAAACACCATGGACGACCTTTTTGCACATGCCCAATCCCGGCAAACCGATCCTGAGAAGCGCATCCTGGAGCTGAGTCAAGAACTTGAGCACCACAACAAGCTCTACTATCAAGAAGCGGAACCGGAGATCTCGGATGCTGAGTATGACGCCCTGATGGGTGAGCTCAAAAAGCTCGAAGCCAGCCATCCCTCGCTCGCCAAAGCAGACTCACCAACCCAGCGCGTAGGAGGCGCCCCTCTGGATCACTTTGAACAAACCAAGCATCTGGTTCCGATGCTCTCCATTGAGGATATCCACGAACTCAAGGATGAGGAACTTGCCGAACTCAACAATTCCGCAGCAAGCAAGGCCGAGAACCTGCGAGACTGGTATCTGCGGCTGAGCAAAAACCTCGGGCAAGCAAACGTGCCAGTCACTATTGAGCCCAAGATCGACGGGGTGGCTGTTTCCATTGTCTATCGCAACGGTGTTTTGGACTATGCCCTGACGCGGGGCGATGGCGCGACCGGTGATGATATCACCCAAAACATCAAAACCATTAAGTCGATACCGCTTCGCCTACCGGATGGGGCACCGGATCTCTTTGAGGTGCGCGGGGAGGTTTTCATGCCCAACGAAGCCTTTGCCACGCTCAATGAGCAGCGTGACGAAGCAGGTGAGCCGGCATTTGTCAATCCACGCAACGCCACTGCCGGAACCCTCAAACAACTGGATTCCAAACTCGTTGCCGCACGCCCGCTGGACTGCATTTTCCATTCCTACGGCAAGGTTGAAGATGCCCCCTACACCACAGTCGATGCGTTCCAACAAACCCTCAAAGACTACGGTCTTAAAGCCAGCAAGTGGTTTGAGCAAGCTGACAACGTCGACGACCTGTTAGCCATTATCGCCAAACTGGATGAAGACCGCCATCATTTCCCCTATGCTACAGACGGGGCCGTCATCAAGGTCAAGGAGCTCGCCCTGCATGAGGAACTTGGTGCGACTTCCAAGCATCCCAAGTGGGCATGCGCCTATAAATTCCTGCCCGAGCAAAAAGAAACCCTGCTGCATGACATCACCATCCAAGTGGGACGAACCGGAGTTCTCACTCCTGTGGCAGAGCTTGAGCCCGTCTTTGTCTCCGGCACGACCGTCTCACGCGCCACCCTGCACAATCAGGATGAGATTGATCGCAAGGATGTGCGTATCGGTGACACCGTGGTGATTGAAAAAGCTGGAGAGATCATTCCTGCCGTGGTCAAGGTCGTCACTTCCAAACGACCAGAGGGCAGCGTCCCATTCAACCTTTATGACTTTGTCAACGGCCAGTGCCCGTCATGCTCCGGCCCGATCGAGCAAGAAGAAGGATTTGTTGCATGGCGCTGCACGAACTTCGCCTGCCCGGCTCAGGCCGTTACGAGGATCAAGCATTTTGCCTCACGCAAAGCGCTCGATATCGATGGCTTGGGAACCGCGGTTGCCGAGAAGTTGGTCGAAAAAGGAATCATCACCACCACCCTTGAGCTCTTCGATCTTGAAGTGGACTCCTTGGCTGATCTGCTTCTCGATCCGGCAAAACTTGAGGGAGGGCAAAGTAAGCCGCGCCGATTGGGAGAAAAGAAAGCGGCTCTCATCGTCGCTTCACTCGATGACTCACGAGAAGCGCCACTCTCCAAATGGGTCTACGCCATGGGCATACCTCAGATTGGAGAATCCGCAGCGCGCGAGATTGGTCGCCTGCACCGTAACCTATCAGACATAGCCAGCTCTGAAATTCTACACGACCTCGCAGATCTACCCAACTACGAAGAACTATCCGTTTCCAAACGTAAGAAAGAAAACCATCCCCGCCTCGCCAAGTATCAGATCGAGGCAGAGCTGGGTCCCGTTGCTGCCCAGCATATGGTTACCTTCCTCGACAGCTTGGCTGGACAACATGTGTTGGAAAAACTCGAAGCACTGGGAATCAATCCCCAGTCTGATAATTACGACCCTGAAAAATCAGCAGCTCTCTCATCCGAATCCCCCATCGCTGGCAAAACCTTTGTCATCACCGGTACTCTCAGCAAACCCCGTCCCGAATTCAAAAAACTCATCGAGTCAAAAGGAGGTAAAGTATCAGGCTCTATCTCGGGTAAGACCGACTACTTGCTCGCTGGAGAGAAAGCAGGGTCCAAGCGCGCCAAGGCAGAATCCCTTGGAGTTGCCATCCTCGACGAAGAGGCTTTTACCTCCATGCTGTCCTGAGCTCAAGACCCTAAAAAGACCCCGGACGCTTGACCAAGTGATTGCAAAAAATTCCCTCCACTAAGTTTTTGCCAAGTGCAGCGGCTATGGCATACTCCAGCCATGACAGGATCTGCCGCACCCTTTACAAGCCACCTAACAAGGCTGCTGGCGCCCACCCTGATGCTATCATCTTTGCTGGTGGCGATGCTCCTGACCAGCTGTGGCGGTGGTGGCGGAAGCAGGGGCCCCATCACTGAAAACCGTACGGTCCGCGGCTACAATCCAGGCGTCGGCCCTTTTGATAGCCAGGGAAATTACGTTGAACGCTGGGCGGATGACAAAAGCAAGGGCCAATGGTGGCGCCAGAGCATCGTTCACGATCCGGTTGCTACCACCGGCACACCCAGCACAGCTAGTAAACCACCAGTTGTCGCGGCGGTGCCCAAGCCTAGCGCGCCAAGCAGCTCATCGGCGCCCAAGCCAAGTACGCCAAGCATCGCCTCAGCGCCCAAACCAGCACCCGCGGTCAAAGTCAAACCTGCAGCCAAGCCTCCGATTCGCCACACCGTGCAAAAAGGAGACACCCTCTGGGGTCTTTCCCGGAAATATAAAACCACGGTGCAAGCCATCCAACGGGCAAACGGCATGAAAGGCACCAATTTGAGAATTGGCCGCACTCTGGTCATCCCTCGATATTAAAAACGACAAGGCTGACTACGGCCATGGATTGGAGAATGCTCATATGATCAGGACCTTATTGTTGTCGGGCATCATCACATGCCTTGCATTTGTTTTCTCCGCATGCAGCGACAAGGGCGCATCTTCTCACCCGGAAACTCCGCGCGCTGTGGTGGAAGCCTTGTTTGAGCAAGTCCGGATGATCAAAGCCGCAGCCAAAAAGGCCAAGGAAGAGGATTCCACCGGTGAGGCGGCCGAAGAGCTTGCAGTATCCAAGACCGATCTTAATGCTCTGTTTCTCAATCAGGATAAAGCCAAGCTGCTGATGATGCCCCTGGCATTCGTCCAATCAGAACAAGTCGAGTTCATTGAGGAAAAAATCGATGATGATAAGGCCGAGGTCACCATTGAGCACACCATTGTTGGTTTCGGTGCCCTGGCGAAGCCTGAGGGACTCCCCCCGGAAAGAAGACAACTCACCTTCCAGCTGGAAAAACAAAAAGGGCGGTGGCTGATCTCGGACATTGGTGGTGTGCTCGCCAGTTATGGCAGGTAGGGCTGGCTATCACTTTCCCAGAGCTAGCCGTGCGGCATCATCTCAATAGTGATTACTGCCTTTACCCTAAGATTTGAGCGTACATTCATTCTGTGTATATGCGTGAAAGCACAGTAGTGTGATCAAGTGGCAAAGCTGCCAGTCAGCAAACCCGATGAGCCTGCACGCACCAATCACTCCTGGAGCTGAAAATGGGAGCTGAAAATTCGCCCCGGGCAATCCGTCATTGACCTTTGCTTCACCTTGCAATACTGTTCTTTTGAACAGTATTATGGAACTGGCCGCTCTCTTTGTTGACTTTGATGCCTACTTCGCCTCCGCGGAGCAGCACATGCAGCCGCATCTACGT
>JBDQHQ010000065.1:0-10605 GCA_040264795.1 Akkermansiaceae bacterium
AGGATGATCTTGTTTTTGTCTCCGCTGTCGACGAGGGTTGTGGCGGTCTCAGCGAGGGGGTAGCCGAAGGCTGGGCTATAGGCGTCTGCAATGTGCTCGAGAGCCAGTTTGGCAATGTGCTCAGCGTTCTCCGGATTGCGGAAGTAAGGTGCAATAGTTTTGCGGTTCTCTGCAGAGTCGGAAGCGCCGGAGACGATGATGAGGGTGTCACGATCGAGCGGCTTCTGCTGCAGGGTCTTCCATTGACGGGCAAAGGAGTCAGTGCTTTGCTTGCCGAGGGCTTGCTGTGCCCAGATGCGTTTGACGGCAGGTTGCTTGGCGGCGAGTGGTGTCTCGAGGTATGCGCTTAGTTCCTCGGGATAGCACTCAAGCGCGCGGCGTGCCAGGTAACGCTCGAAGTTCTGCTCATAGCCATTGCCAGGGTGATTACTCGCTGATGCGGGATGGCAGAATGAGACGGCAATATCGATGGTGTCATGATTGGCACTTCCCAGAGCCTCGATGGTGCGGAGTGTCTGGGAGCGGACCATGACGTTTTTCTCCTTTGAGATGTTTTTGAGTAATCTGGCCAGTTCTTCAGGGGAAACTTTGAAAGCGGCCAGTGAGCGAATGGCTTCACGGCGTATGTCACCGTCCGGATCATTGACCATGGCGGTCATCAAGTATGGATCAAAGTGACCGATGCTTTCCAAGGACCAGAGGGCGTGAATGCGGGTGGCTTTTTCCTCGCTGAGCTCAGACGCTATTTTGATCAGCTCATAGGCAATGCTTTTGGTCTCACTGGCAGGGCGGTCGGCGATCTGATGCCAGGCGGAGCGTTTTTCCCAGAGGAAGGGTGATTTGAGATGTTTGGTTAGCTCTGCGGTGGGGACTTTGAGGAGGTTGGGGATCGTGCGGGGTGTCTGGGATGCGTGGCGGATTCTCCAGATGCGGCCATGGGACTTGTCCCGGTCCGGGTGGGTGGTGGGCAGCTCATTGTGGGAGATGATTTTGTTATACCAGTCAGCAATGTAGAGGCAGCCGTCCGGGCCGAACTCGATGTTAACAGGTCTGAACCAGTCGTCCTTGGAATTGAGGAAGTCAGGCAGGTGCGTGGCGCTTACACTGCCATCCTCGTTGCGGATGATTTTGACACAGTTGATCGCAGAGGTGATGGGGTTGGCCAGAAAGGCAACGTCTTGCCACTCTCTGGGGAAGCCCCCTGAGCTGTCGTCTGAAAAGGCAAGGCCGGAGATTCCGGAGGCACCGACACGGAATTGGTGCAGTGGGGGAAACCATGGCTGGTAGGTGCGGAGTTTCTCGCCACCAATGCCCTTGAAGCCGGTGCCTGGCTCGCCGGGTGTGACGGAGAGACCCATGTCATTGGCCTCGGTGAGGTACCACTGGCCGTTGGCCCGGAGCTGAAAGCCCCAAATGTTTTGCAAGCCGGAGGTGACGAGCTCGATCTTGTCTCCATCGAGTGAGAAGCGCGCGATTTTTGAGTAGTCGATACGTGTGCTGTTACCGGATTTGACGGCGGTGACATTGCCCTTGTTGAGCGCTCCCTGGGAGAAGTTGATCCAGCCACCCGGGGCTCGGACCAAGGAGTGGGCCATGGTGTGGGTGTCGGTGAAGCCAAAGCCGGTGAGCACGGGAACACGTTTGTCTGCGGTGCCGTCCTTGTCGGTGTCATCGAGGAAGATAAGCTCTGAGCCGTGAGCAACGTAGGTGCCGTTTTTGTAGGGTAGAATAGACTGAGGAAGTGCCAGGCCGGTGGCGAATTTTTTGACTTGTACGGGTTTGTCGTTTTCAAGGTCGGATAGAATGAGAATGTCGTCGGTTCCCCTGGTAACTCCTTGGTAGAGGTCTTTGATGCGTTTGAATTCCGGGTTTTTGTCCTGCTCGGCAGGATTGTCCATCAGCCGCATTAATTCACCCCACTTGATGTCTTTGACAGGGTCGAGTGGATACATGCGTGCCGTCTGGGTCCAGAGGCGGCCGGCATCATCAAAGGTCAGATCAATCGGGTTGACGATCCCATCTTTCTCACTGGCGACCAGCTCGACGACGAAGCCCTCAGGAACGGTGAAGCCTGCAAGTTCTTGCTCGGGGGTGTTGACTCGGGTGCGTGCTGATTGGGTCTTCTTGGCGATAGCCATGGAGCTACCAAGGAGAGATAGTGTGAGGATGGTTGTGAGTTTTCGCATTTCCGGTTAGAGAGTGTCGATGGTGATGTTTTTGAATTCCACCTTGGCTTTGCCACCGGAGTGAATCTGCACGGCGATAATGCCTTTGGCGGGAACCTTGGGGTCTTTCTCAATGTAGTCGACGGTTTTAACTCCATTGATGTAGAGCTGGTGGTGCTTGCCCTTGCAGCGGATGATGTAGGAGTTCCAGCCGTCTTCTTTGAGGATGTGTTTGAGAGTACTCGTGTCAGCCTTTACGAGTAACCCGCGGCGGTGCTCGTCGTAGAGGTCACCCCAGTAGCCTCTGCCGATGTCTGCCTGGTAGCCGATGATTTTATTTCCATGCGTGATGGAACGATACTGGATACCGCTGTTGATGAGTCCGGTTTTGTGATCACCACTGATACGGAAAAGACAGCGGAACTCAAAGTCACCGTATTCCTTGGTGGTCGCTAGGTAGGTATTGGCAGGGATTTTCTCTTGTCCGTCACCTGAGACGATCACGCCATCAATGACGGACCATTTTTTGGCAAATGCCGGGTTGATGGTTTTCCAGCCGGTGAGTGTTTTGCCATCGAACAAGCTGGTGGAAGCCGTGGGAGCCTGGGCATGCAGGCCGAGGGTGGACAGTGCCAAAACGAGGATGGTGATACGCTTCATGGTGAGTTGGAAAAGCAAAGGTAGTTAATCAATGTCGAAATCAAAGACAACGAGACGCTCGAGGCGCGGCTGAACCAGATCGACAACTTTGAGGTGGTCGGGGTGGGGTAGGTAGGCGTCGCGGGACTCGGGGGTGTCAAAGGTCATGATAAAGCCATGGGTGAAGCCGTCATTGAGCCCTTCGTCTGATTTATACGGACCGTGCTCAACACTCTGTAAGCCGGGGATTTTGTTTTTGAGGTCAACAAGTGCGGCAAAGGATTCATCGATCTGGTCTTGGGTGATGTCTGCTTTGAATTGGAATACTCCGAAGTGTCTGGTCATGGTGTGCTTGGTTTCTGATTAAGTTCTGGTTGAAGATACGGTGGGTTTTTCGAAAAACGATCCTCATGTGAATATTCGATATCCACATGATTGCTGATGGGTGCTTACTGCTGGATAAAAGCGAAGACGCCTTTTTTGTTGCCGATGACGATGTCAGGCTTGCCGTCTTTGTTGAGGTCACCTGTGGCGACCTGGCAGCCGACACCTGAGTTGTCGTCGATGAGATGGGGCGTAAATTCCACGGATCCGTCTTGCTTGCGGGTGGTGCGGAACCAGTAAATGACGGCGGGGTCATGCGCACCCGGGTCTCTGCCGTTGTGAGCGTAGTAGCGCTTGCCGGTAACGATGTCCTTAATGCCGTCGCCATCGATATCGACGCAGGCCATGGCGTGTGGCTGTGAGAAACAAACGCCATAGGGATTGCCTTCCGGTTTGTCAGTCATGACGGTGTGTTTCTTGAAGGTGATCTTGTCGCCGTCTTTCACCTGCTCATACCATGCCAGTCCGTAGGCGTGCGCATTGAGTGCTGTGATGACATCATTGTCCCCGTCACCATCAATATCGTAGGCAAACATCTGGGCTCCTCCTTGTTGCGGTGCGAAGGGAAAGGGGTGGAAGGTCCAGGGTGATTTCCGGTCCCAGTTGGCGGGCTGCTGCCACCAGCCGGCTTTTTCGAGAATATCAGGAAGTTGGTCTCCGTTAATGTCTCCGGCACCTAGGCCGTGGGCGTATTTGTGAAAGCGCTTGTCTTTGGGAGAGACGGGGAGAACTTGCCATGGTTGGTTCGGATCCGGGTTGGGGATGGCAAGGGTGATCTGATGGTGGCTGTAGGCGAGGAGCTCAGGTTTGTCGTCATCGATGACGTTGAGGAATTGAGGAGACTCATTGCAGATGTCGTCCTGAGACTTTCCGTGAGTGCAACGCTGTGTCGTGTTGTTCGGTGGTAGGGGTTTTTCCCCGGGGTTCATGATCCAGTCACCGGGCAGACCGGGTAGGCTGACTCTGATGATATCGATCCATTTGTCTGCGGTGAGGTGGCTGGTGAAGCTGAGAAAGTTGTTTGAGTATCCGGTGGTGCCAGGACCTTTGATCGGAAAGAATTTGACTGGTGCGAAGGCATGGGAATTTTTGAACGCGGGGCCTTGCCACCAGAGTGAGCCTGAGACGATGTCTGGCTGACCGTCGGCGTTGATGTCCCCGATGGAGGCTCCCTCACTGATGAATTGGTCGAGAATCTGGATTTTTTGGAAGCTCACACAAGTCGCAGGGATCTCTTTGGCAAACGCCATGGATGAGATCGCGGCAAGTGTGATCAGGCTGAGGGTTTTCATGACTGATGGGCTTCGATGAGCTCGAGCAGCTTGTGCGCCGCTGCTTTGGCAAATACCTCACTGTTGATTTCTTCATCAAAGTCGATGACTTCCACCTTGGCGGATTCATGGATGGCAGAGAAAAGAGCATCGTCCGCAGTGGCATCGTGGAAGGGCTGGCCTTCGGCGGAGATAATACTGACGGTTTTGAGGGGGTTGAGAATCGCGGTGGGCGCGGGGTTGGCGTTGGCTTTTTGGGCAATGATTTTGCCCAGCTCGGCACATTCCTCCGCGTTGGTGCGCATCAGCGTAACTTGGGGATTGTGGATATAGAATAAGCGGTCGGCAAATTTCTCCGGCACGGTGTCACGCTCGCCGAAGTTGGCCATGTCCAGACATCCGGGGGAGATAACAGCGGGCACTTGAGCTTGGCTCATGGCGTCCATGCGGGTGGGACCGGCACTGAGGGTGGCACCGGTGAGCTCATCGGCCCACTCGGTCGTGGTGATGTCTAAAACGCCAGATACCATGCCGCTCTCGATGAGCGACTCCATGGTCTTTCCACCGGTGCCAGTGGCGTGGAAGATGAGGACTTCATAGCCGGCGTCTTCGAGCACTTTAGCCGCAATGTTGATGCAGTCGGTGGTGTTACCAAACATACTGGCGACGATGAGGGGCTTGCACTCCTCCTCCTCGCTTTGCGCGGACACCGTCGTCCGCTGGGGCTTGCACTCCTCCTTCTCCTCATTCTCGATTGGCGAGGACACTGTCGTCCGCTGGGCCTTGCTTCCGGGGTAATTGACTTCCGTTTCCACCATGCCGCAGATGGCACCAGCCGCGCGGCTGAAGATGACCTTGGATATCGAGTTGAGGCCGGCGACATCGACGATGGAGGGCATCATGGTGATGTCTTTGGTTCCCAGGTAGTGCGCGGTGTTGCCGCTGGCCAGGGTAGAGACCATCAGCTTGGGGAAGCCGATCGGTAGGGCACGCATGGCGGCCGTGCCCAGAGCGGTGCCGCCGCCACCACCGAGTGAAATGACACCTTGGATTTTATCTTCCGCAACGAGCTGGGCGAGTAAGACGGGTGCCGCCTTGGACATGGCGACCACGCATTCACCTCGATCTTGCTGGTCGATGAGTGGTTGCAGATCGAGCCCAGCGGACTGCGCGACTTCGAAGCGTGTAATGTCTGGAGTAACTTGAGGCTCCGCTCCCGTGCCCAGGTCGATCAGTAAGGCTGTGTGACCACGCTTACGGATGATGTCTGCGACAAAGGCGTGCTCGTGGCCTTTGGAGTCGAGGGTGCCAATCACTGCAATCGTTGCCATGGTGCGTCAGGAGTTTAAAATTTACGTTTAACAGGGATGGCCTTGAACTGCTCGGTCAGAGCAGTGAGGGGCTGCTCTACAGCCATACGCTCCAGGCTGGAGGCTCCCACAAAACCAACTGCATCGGTGTGCTCGTTGACGTAGGCGGCGTCTTCTGGTTTGAGAATGGGGCCACCGTGGCTGAGCACCATGACGTCTTTGTTCACTGAGTGTGCAGCCTCACAAATAGATTGGGTGGCGGTGACAGCGTCGTCCATGCCTACGGTGGCATCCGTAACTCCAATGGAGCCACCAATGGTGCAGCCGACGTGGGCAATAATGACATCAGCCCCTGCCTCTGCCATGCTCTTGGCTTCTTCCGGGGTAACCACGTAGGGCATGGTGAACATGTCCATCTTGTGGGCGAGCGCGATCATGTCGATTTCCTTCTGCACACTCATGCCGGTTTCCTCGAGTGTTTGGCGGTAGTGGCCGTCGACAATGGTGTGGGTGGGGAAGTTGTTGACACCACTAAAGCCCATGTCCTTGACCTGTCCAAGGAAGTGCCACATGCGGCGGCGTGGGTCGGTAGCGTGCACACCACAAATGACGGGGATTTCTTCCACCACGGGAAGGACCTCGAATTCGCCGATTTCCATGGCAATGGCATTGGCATCGCCATAGGACATGAGTCCGGCTGTGGATCCGGCCCCCGCCATGCGAAAGCGTCCCGAGTTGTAGATGATAATGAGGTCAGCACCTCCCTTTTCGATGAATTTGGCACTAATACCGGTGCCTGCTCCAGCGGCGATGATGGATTCACCTTTGGCAAGTGTATCGCGAAGCCGCTCGATCATTTCGTTGCGTGTGTAGGGGTTTCCTACTCCTGTCCATGGATTTGGCATATTGATTTATTGTGTTTCGATCACTATTTTGATGCTGATAGATTACCATTGCAATAAAGAACAAAGCACCATTGCATATCACAGATCCACATATAAGCTGGGTATGTGATATATTATGACCGTGTCGGAGAAAACATCAAAAGGTAACCGGAAGATACGGCATAATATACGTGATCTTTCCGAGGATGTGCATCAGCTTGGGGACAATACCCAAGCAAGGGTTGTGGTCGCTGATGACTCTGATCAACGTGATTGGCTCGCAGGTGCATACATCTGCCCTTTGCTTGCCCAGCATCAGATTGTGCATACGGGAATCATGTCAGCGGAGTCCGGCTTGGAGGTGATTCGCGCGGATCAATCCGGTTCTTATTTTATGGCCTGTATCGATGGTGAGGGTGAGGTTTTGTTCAACGGTGGTTGGAGAAAATTGAGGCCTGGCCATGCCTGCTTATTACCACCCTTTGTTCAAAATGCCCTGCGTTCCGTGCCAGGCAAACCATGGGACTTTGTCTGGGTGCGTTATTTGGAAGCCAGGGACGTGGTGCCGATTGCAACCTCGCGGTCTCCGGTTCAGGGCAAGTTCAATGATGTTTCGCTGAGGGCGGCAGTAGAGGGTTTGTATGCAGAATGTCAGACATCCAATCTGCCATCTGCTCTGAGCCAATGGACCGAACTGATCCACCAGTATGTATTGAAGTTTGCTCAGCCTGAACACAGTGATGACCGCTTGTGGAAGCTGTGGACCAAGGTGGAGCAGGATCTCCAATATGCCTGGACATTAGCAGAGCTTGCGGATGCGGCTTTCATGAGTACGGAGCATCTCCGTCGCTTGTGTAAAAAAGAACTGGGGCGTAGCCCGATGCAGCATTTGACATTTCTGCGCATGAAGCAGGCGAGGCATCTTCTGGCGACCACAGAAGATAAGGTAGAAGTGATCGCGCGCTCAGTGGGTTATGAGAGCCCGTTTACTTTTTCGAACACCTTTAAGAAGTGGGTTGGCTGGAGACCCTCCGAGCTGCGGTAAGGATGACGGGCTTGGTCAGTACTGGCCGGTTTCTAGTATTCCCCATGGGCGTCTTCGCCACGCAATACGGCAGCAGTTGAGCCAACACCGAGGCGATCGGCACCCTGTTCCAAATAGGCAACGGCTTCGTCCCAGCTGCGGATGCCACCAGAGGCCTTGACCTGCATTTTGTCTCCCACGGTTTTGACCATGACCTCAATGGATTCAGGCGTGGCAGATCCCGGGCCGAAGCCGGTTGAGGTTTTGACGAAGTCAGCACCTGCTTGATAAGAGAGCTCACATGCCTCGGCGATTTGATCGTTTGTGAGGTAGCCACTTTCCTGAATGACTTTGACGAGCACTTGGTGTTGGTGGGCGAGCTCGACGACAGCTTGAATGTCGTTTTTGACGTAGTCAAAATCCCCGGACATGAATTTGCCGATGTTCATGACCATGTCGATCTCATCAACCCCGTCGTCGATGGCTTGTTGTGCTTGGAAAACCTTGGTGGCGGTGGTGTCAGCTCCGTGAGGAAAGCTCAAGACACAGGAAACCTTCACCGGGCTCTCTCCCAGCAAAGACACTGCTGCTTTTACATCGCAGGGTTTGACACACATGCTGAAGACGCCTTCTTCAATGCACATGGCGGCATGCTGCTCGAGATCTGCATCGGTGAGCTCGGGTTTTAACACGGCATGATCAATGGTGGCCGCGACCTCACGCCTGCTATACTTGCTCATGACCGGAATGTAAGTGTGTTGCCCGCCCAATCAGGTCAAGCGCGCAGCAAGTAGCTCACGTTGGTAAACAAGCTCCTTGGGTAGATGATCGTAGAGATTGAGGAACAGCTCACCTTGGGAGAGGACTTCCTGTTTCCACTCTTCCTTATTGAAGGCCATGGCCTTGTCAAAGTCCTCGCGGGTGAAGTTTTCCAGCCCCTCGACATCAAAGTCCTCGTAGTGAGGAGTCCAGCCGATCTGGGTTTCGTGTCCGGGGATGCGGCCGTGGCAGCGGTTCACAATCCACTCAAGCACACGCATGTTTTCACCAAATCCGGGCCAGAGGAATTTGCCGTCCTCGTCGAGGCGGAACCAGTTGACATGGAAGATGCGGGGTACGTTTTTGATTTCGTTGCGCATCGCAAGCCAGTGAGCAAAATACTCACCCATATTGTAACCGGTGAAGGGCAGCATAGCGAAGGGGTCGCGGCGGACGCCAGCTTTGAGGCCGATGGCGGCGGCGGTGACTTCAGAGCCCATGGTGGCACCAATGTAAACACCGTGTGACCAGTTGAATGCCTGATAGACAAGCGGCATGGTCGTCGGGCGTCGTCCTCCAAAGATGATAGCGGAGATAGGGACCCCGTCAGGGTTCTGCCAGTCCGGGTCAATCGTCGGGCACTGGGAAGCGGGGGCGGTGAAGCGGGCATTGGGATGAGCGGCGGGTGATTCTGAATCAGGAGTCCAGTCATTACCCTTCCAGTCAATCAGGTGTGCAGGGGGGTCGTCAGTCAAGCCTTCCCACCATACATCATCATCATCTGTCAGGCCGACATTGGTGAAAATGCAGTTCTCCTTCATCGAATCCATCGCGATGGGATTGGTGTCATAGGAGGTGCCGGGAGCTACGCCAAAGTAGCCGTTTTCAGGATTGATGGCGTGCAGGGTGCCGTCTTCATGTGGCCAGAGCCAGGCGATGTCATCGCCGACGATTGTGGTCTTCCAGCCGGCTTCCTTGCTGTGCTTGGGGGGCACCAGCATGGCGAGGTTGGTCTTGCCACAAGCAGAGGGGAAGGCTGCCGAGATGTAGGTTTTCTCACCCTCGGGTGACTCGAGGCCGAGAATGAGCATGTGCTCCGACATCCAGTTGTGCTCTCGGGCGATATTGGAGGCGATACGCAGGGCCAGACATTTTTTGCCCAGCAATGCGTTGCCACCGTAGCCGGATCCGTAGGACCAGATTTCACGGGTCTCAGGGAAGTGGCAGATGTATTTGTCATCGTTGCAGGGCCAGGGGATGTCCTCGACCCCCTCGGTGAGCGGCATGCCCACGGTGTGCGCGCAGGGAATGAAGAAACCGTGGCCGTCACGTTTGCGAGGAGCGGCTCCACTTTTCTCGTCCTCCAGTCTTTTGAGAACATTAGCACCCATGTTGGCCATAATCCGCATGTTGACGACGACGTAGGCGGAGTCCGTGATCTCGACGCCGATCTTGGCAAGAGGGGAGTCAATCGGCCCCATGCAGAAAGGGATGACATACATGGTGCGTCCCTCCATGCAGCCGTCAAATTTCTCATGCATGGTATCGAGCATCTCCCGTTGCTCTGCCCAGTTGTTGGTGGGGCCTACCTGGTCCGGACGTCTGGTGCAGATGAAAGTGCGGTCTTCAACGCGGGCAACGTCCCCCGGGGACGAGCGGGCGAGGAATGAGTTGGGGCGCTTCTCAGGATTGAGGCGGGTAAAGGTGCCGCTCTGGCAGAGAAGCTCGGTGAGCTCATCCCATTCCGCCTGGGAGCCATCACACCAGCGAACATCGGATGGTTTGCAAAGGCGGGTCATTTTATCAACCCAGGTATTCAATGCGGGATGGGTAGTACTCATAGTGACTTTACCTTGGCCAAGCGGGCAGATGATGGCAATGGCATTCTGTGTTATACATGCAGATGTTCATCCAAACGATCTGTGGTTGAAAATGAGAGTACGGTTATTTCTACTTTATGTTTGGATGCAATGGGTCTAATGTGTAACCAGATTAGAAGGATTTTTAATATTCATTCCGTTACCAAAAACCATTTTTGACCACCATGAACCCGTCCAATGATATCCACCTTTATGTGATTATGTCCCCCAATTACGCCTTGGTTGCCTCGCAGCTCGAGCCGCACGATTTTGGCAGACATTACACTACGGGTAGTTCGCGGTTTTATAA
>JBDQHQ010000066.1:0-10565 GCA_040264795.1 Akkermansiaceae bacterium
GCTCAGTGCGGTAATATCAAAATTCAGATAGGTCCGCTTCTGATCGTGATTGAAAAGCTCGATTTGATGCTTGAGTTCAAATTTCCAGCGCGTGGCATCAAGCGAATCACGGTTTTCTGATGTGCGCCTAATCGTCGGATCCAGATCCTCCAAAAAGTAAAGCTTGAGGCCACTAAGATTCTCTCTGTTACCTAGCCGTGTATCGAGTAGATCCAAGCCAAGACCCACGCCGCGCCGGCTCATGAGATCAACATGCCATTGTGATAATAACCACGCATCATCCTTCTCGCCAGTGAGTTCGTCAGTCTCCCCACCCAGCATGATACCGTAGCGGTTGAGTAGATAGAATCCCCAGTTTGAGCGAGCTCCTGGGATAAACAAATAACCTAAGTCCGCATCAAGTGGCTGTGACAGATAGGGAAGCCATAGCAGGGGAGTGTCACCGGCATAGAGGCGCAGATTTTTGAAGATGACTTTATCACCCGGATAAATCGATGTTTGTTCTGCGCGAATCCAATAATTCGGATCGGAGACATCATGGGTCGTAATGCCCGCATTCTCACCAATAAAAACTTTTTTTCCTTTGTGATCTACTGTTCGAAAACGATCGGATTCCATCAAAATGAAATCATGCCCGCTTGCAAGTCCCTCGGTATTGAGCTGCCCCGAGCCATAATTGTAGACAGCGCGATCACCCCGATGAATGGAAGACCCTTGGTAGATACTGACATTATTGCTTAGCGTGATGGTTTTGGCCTCTGAGTCCAAGAGAACTTTGTCGGCAAAAAGCTGTATGCCGGGAATGATCTTGCCGCTTTCAAGCGTGGTCGACTTTTGTCTAACTCCGACTTGTCCAGTCAGGATGCCAGACTCGGATTGAACGTTGAAAAGTAAACGATCCGCTTTGAGGGTGATGCCGTTATCACCTTGCACGACAACGTCACCTTCATAGAGAAGTGTTTTTTGGGTGGCATTGTATTTAAAGCGTCCGTCATTTGAGATGCTGAGGCTCTCTGGCATTTCAGGCATCTTTGCTAGATTGGCACCCAGTAAATCCTCCTCGCCAGCCAGATTGGGCTCATCGGGTTTTTCTTGAGCCATGACGAGCACTGCAAGTAGGGCCAAGCATGCCGCGGGGAGAATGCAGTTGCCGATATAGCTCATCGAGTGGATACTGACTGAGAGTGCGGTGAGGAGTAAAGAGGAAAGCCGGAACAATTTCGCCCTGTTTGGCGAGCTTGCTTGCGGCGCTAATCACGTGCTTGCTGCAGACTCCTCGAGATGTTTCCCATCATCTCTGCACGATGAATTGATCGTCTGCGGCTGAGCTGTCTTGAGCAGTTTTCATCTGTGATGAACGTGCCAGCCGCTCGGCACTAAGCTGTTTCGCCAGATTAACCAGCCATATTTTTGCCACAGGTTTGAGTAGTGATAGAGCCCAGCTTAGAAAGATGGCTTTGCTGGTTTGAGGTTTGGCTGCCTTCTGTTTATTTTTCGGACGCCGTATGAGCAAAGTCGTCAGTAAACTCACCAAAACCGAGCCAGTGAAGACGGTTTTGGGTTTGCGAGTAAAGATGTTGCGAAGCAAGTTTTTAGGTTTGAGCCTGCCTGTTAGCTCCAGTTTGCGTTTCGTGATCGCCTCTCGAGCTGTAGCAAGCTCGGCTACCAATTCGCGTTTGCGCGCGTTTGCTTGGTCTATTTGTTTTTTTTGAGCCATAGCTTGTCGTTTTCAATCTCTTTGCGCGAAAGCTCGAACAAGGGTGTTGCAGGTGCTTTTTTGAGCACGGATAGTAATATCAAAGCCATCACGCCATGAATAAGTGCAAGCCCTATCATTACTGCAGCCCAGCCGGGTAACCAGTCTGCTTTGCTGGCGAGCCATTGGTCTGCGATCGGGCCCAGTATCCCGGCAACACCTGCCAAAAGCAGACACCAGACGAGCAGAACCGATATGCCAAGTGCCAGCCCGCAGACGATTTTTTTCCCTGTAAATGACGCGGCCTCTTTAGCTTCTATCGATGCAAGCTCAATACGCGCAGCCAGGAAACCTGGCAAGGCGCTATTGATATTGGTCGGAGCTTTGGCGGCACCGGCATCTGGTTCTTCGGGGAAAGGGTCAGTATCCATGATGTATTGAGATGCTGAAGTGAGTGTGTTGGTGAATGCGCTCCTCTAAGTGAGAGCCATGAAATAAGAGTGGTGCAGTGACCCAAGACAATCAAACAACAAAAACAATGAGCGTCATCAAATTGATGACTTCATATGCATGATGGGCCTCAATTTGCCCGTCTTGGTGTGGCTATCATACCACAGCGAAACAGGTTTTTTTTGGGCGAGGGCTTAGCGACGTATAACGAGACCGATCACAATGCCAATACCCAGAGCCGTGAGAACAGATTTGGTGGGGTGCTCCTTGACGTATGCTTCGGCATCTGCATGAGCTTCACGTGCCTTCACACGACCATGCTCTACTTGCTCGCTGGCAGCCTGCTTGATTTGTTGGGCTTTTACGCCGGCTGTCTCCTTTAGGTCGCTCGCCTTGGCTCCGGCAAACTCGCGAAACTGGTTGGCTTTTGCAGCAGCGGCCTCTTTGAGCTGCTGGGCTTTCACGCCGGCATCTTGAGCTATTTGCTTTGCTTTGTTCGTTGAGCTGTTTGCCGCGGTGCGGAAATCATCGGCAGCCAGTTGGGATTTTGATGTGTCACCGATAGGGCCGTCGGCCATGAAGTTTGTGTCTGTGAATGTTTCTTCCATTGTTTTGGTTCGTTGTTGGTTATCAGGAATTTGCTTATTAGGGTGAAAAATGAATATGTCGACGAGTTTTGATTTTTTCAACACTTTCCGACGCGAGGGTAAGGGGAAATAGCTTCAGTTCAATCCTGCATCCCTGCGCTTCGGTATTCGGTGGCGAGGGAGCAAATGATGGTCAAAGAATCTATCTTCCGAGCAAGAGTGGCACTTTTTTTGTATCAACGCAAGAGGTCCTGTCAGGAAAATGACAACTATTTGTCATAAACCACCCTGGAAAGCTTTGCTGCAGCCTAGAGATAAGGGTTGGTAGCCTTTTCCGCTCCGATGGATGTGTCGGGGCCGTGGCCGGGATATACTCTCGCGGAGGAGGGGAGAGTGAGCATTTTATCGCGAATGCCGCTGAGGAGGAGGTCCATATTTCCCTCAGGAAGGTCAGCCCTGCCAACGCCACCGGCGAAAAGAGTGTCACCACCAAAAACGAGATCACCATGAATGAAAACGACACTGTCAGGTGAATGTCCGGGAACGTGTTCAAGTCTGAACAGCAAGCCTCCGGTCTCGAGCTCTGCTTGCCCAGCCAGGATTTCATCAACCTTATAAGTTTGGATATCAATAGGTATACCTGATTGCTGCAAAAGCTTCTCCAGAGTCAGGCTCTCGGAATAGTCGGAATATGCGTAGAGCTTTACACCCTTGGCGACGACCTTTGCTACGTCTTCCACGTGGTCGTAGTGTTGGTGAGTGAGTAAGAGGCTGGTTGGAGTTTCACCAAGATCCTCAAGCCACTGGCTGATTCCAAGGGGTGCATCAATAAGTATACTATGCCCTCCGTCTTCACATGAGCCGAGTAAGTAACCATTGGTTTGCGCCATGCCGCCCGTAAAGCTTCTGAGTTGAAGGTTGTCACTTTTCATGAACATGATCATGGCTGTAATTGCCGGTGCCTGCCAATCTTTTCTGTGCATACAACATTGTGGGACTTGAAGATCCATCATTCAAATGAACATGTTCTCATAAACAGTGATCTTTTGAACAGTTTTTTATTGACCTTGGTGTTCGTTTGATGCAGTGTGCTCAAAAATCAAAAACAACTATTGTCATGAGTACCACAACCACTACAACTACCAGCAAGCCCGCAGCCAGCAAGCCCGCAGCCAGCAAATCCACCACTGAAAAAACAGAGGTCCCAGCCGCAGCTTCAACTCCAGCAATTCCAAAAGCATCAACAACAAAAAAATCCATGGCATCTCCCAGCGCTAACAAGTCAGATGACAAAGTCATCGCAGCCCGTAAAAAGAATCTGGACCTCGCGATTTCGCAAATTCAGAAAGATTTTGGTGAGACAGCCATCATGCGCCTTGGTGATGGGCATCGTGTGGATGTGGATGTGATACCGACGGGCAATTTGCTGATAGATCGTGCACTCGGAGTAGGTGGTTTTCCGCGTGGTCGAATCGTTGAAATCTACGGGCCTGAGTCTTCAGGTAAAACCACACTTACACTCACAGTGATTGCCCAGGCGCAAAAGAAAGGTGGCCTTGCAGCTTTCATCGATGTCGAGCACGCACTTGATCCGGCATACGCAGCCAAGCTAGGCGTAAATATTGATGATCTGCTGGTTTCCCAGCCTAATTCGGGTGAGGAAGCATTGCAGATTTGCGAAACCCTCGTCCGCTCCAATGCGATTGATGTGGTTGTGCTTGATTCAGTAGCAGCACTTGTGACCAAGCAAGAATTAGCCGGCGAGATTGGCGACAGTACGGTGGGCACGCAAGCCCGTCTGATGAGTGCTGCGATGCGTAAGCTGACAGCTCTTATCTCCAAAGCGCGCACAACCTGCATTTTTACAAACCAAATCCGGGAAAAAATTGGCGTTATGTTTGGAAACCCCGAAACCACTCCTGGTGGGCGTGCCTTGAAATTTTTCTCTTCGGTACGCATCGATATTCGTCGTATTGGTCAGATCAAGGCAACGGATGGTACGGTGCAGGGTAGCAGAACACGCGTTAAGGTGGTCAAGAACAAGGTAGCCGCTCCATTCACTGAGGCGGAATTCGATATCATGTATAATGAGGGTATATCCTCAGTCGGATCCTTGTTGGATCTAGCACTCGAGTTTGACATCATCCAAAAACGAGGTAGCTGGTTTAGCTACGCAGGTAATCAACTTGCCCAAGGTCGTGATGCAGCAAAAATTGCGCTGAAAGAGGACGAGAAGTTTTACAATGAAATCGAGGCCAAGGTCAAAGAGGCAATGGCTGAACCTGCAGAATAGAGCGGAGAGTTCGAGCTCAGGCTGGCGCGGGCAATGACTCTGATGCGGCTAACAACTCTGATGAGTTGAGTGACAGGCAGTGACTCTGATGCGGCTAATGACTCTGGCTAGTTCCGGGACGGGTTTGCAGTTCTGCCTCCTGACCTTGGTTACCGCTTTGTCGCTTGCTCAAGTAATCCATCTACCTTGGAGCGGTATTGATCTTCGATGTCCATGTCCGGGCGGACCCATCCAAAAGCATAGATGCGATCAATCCGGAATTGTTTTCTTTGATGAGCATCCTGATCTGCCGAGAGTTGCAAAGTGAGTTGGACGGATTTTTGGGAACCTGCAGATGAGAAGGCGGAATCCAAAAGTTTACCAGTTGTGGTATTTCTGAGGCTATATGCGTAGATAATGTCATCGGAATCTGGGCACACCAATTCAAAAGCAGTCCAGCGTTTATCATCCCTGTAGGTGAAGTTGTAATAATCAGACTTTTTGGCAAATACACGTAATTCTGCAGATTTGGTTTTGCCCTGTAACAACATCGGTATGGCTTTTGCATTGAAACGAGCGTAACAGTCCCAGTCGACACGGAGCCCGTCTTCTGTGGCAATGACACAGATTAATCTGGATGTTGTATCTGCGAATTCTGCAACGAATCGTGCCGCCATAATACCTCCAAGGTCCACGACGTCTTTAAACCTTACCTCATCTGCGGGTTTGCTCAGTGCATCCTCTGCGTAGCTGCCCATATGTTTACGGACCTTGTCAGGAGATCTGCTCATCTTCAGCCTTATTTGGGGGTTGCTACACATGCCGAAATCTTCGGCAAGTTGTCTCGCTTCCTTTTCATAGAGCTTGGCCGTCATTTCAGCCATCTTGCTTTGTTCCAAAGTATCCTTGGGTGGGCCATCGGCGCCCTTTGTTTGAGATTGAGCTCCTTTATGATCATCGTCAGCAGGTGAGGATGAGATGCTCTCCTTTTCCAATGCCTTGAGGTTGGTTTGGTATTTGCTCCACTCTTTCATTGCGAAGATGCCTCCTACCCCCAGTAATATGATGAGTAGTCCAGCCGCGATGCCCATAAGCTTGAGCTTGGCTTGACGACTCATTGGCTCTGGTGGTGGGAGCTCCGCGGGAAGATCTGCTGCTTGCTCAGCTGATACTTTTTTTCTACTTCGTGAACTGCGCTTTGCTTTGGAGCGTGAAGACTTAGTCTTGGGCGGCAGAGAGAGTGTATCCGGCCTCTTGAATCGGTATTCTGTTTTATTGCAATATCCGAGTTCCTTGATTTCCAGAGCACTATTAGCCGGTGACCTCATGATCTCCCTGAGACCATCCATGGCATCCTCGTCACCCCTCAGAGCATCTGAATACCCACACCAATACTTACGAGGCTCACTACCGGCATCTTTTTCTACCGCTTCCCCATCCATGCGTGCGGCTACCTCACGCTGCTTGTGAAGCTGGTCCAAATAAGTTTGGGTAATATCTTTACGGCATACATTACCATCCAGTTTAGTGTAGAGCTGAGGGCGATTTTTTTTGATCCAGCGAGCGAACCCTTCGTTAACCCCTTCTGCAAATTTCTTCGGTGTTCCAATGCGCCTAGTGTATCGCTCCCAAAATGGCTGAATATCCTCGCCGTGCTTCAGGAGTTCATCATACTCGGCTGCCAGGCCCTCGACATAGGACGCTGTGTAGAGATTACGCAGATGTTTGAACAGACGTTCTGCCCCGCTGCCACGGGGTTCACCATGCTGGTCCTGAAAATATTCCATGTGATGCTGTCTTGAGGGACAGCTCACCAGCATGCTTAGATTGCCAAATTCGATTCGGTAAGTGAGAACATTAATGCCGCAGAATTTAGCGAGGCTACGCATGTTCGATACCAAAGCAGCATGTTCCTCTGCATCCATGGATTCAAATGAACTCGAGGTAAAGCACTGGATCCAGTATGTCTTTTGGGCTAGCATTGTGTGCTGCTTCTATAGCAAAAAATGAGAAATGATGAAGTCGTAACTCTGGATTTATTGAACCCTGAAGTCATGTAGACGGGGTCTCAAGTTGAGTTGACTATACCTTGAAAGTATTATTATCAAATCGCAAATGCCGGTGAGCGCATACCATTCAATCACCAGACCTTTTGTCCGTTTTCGTCATGGGGAAGCCATACTAAAGCTACTGCACGAATATCGATGTTTTTTTTGTAAGGCTTGATAGTTTCAGGTGTGAGTTCTACAGACTCGGGATCGAATTCGAGTGTAAGTTTGTCAATATCATCAGCAAGTTCAGTTTCGAGATCGGTAAGATCCTGTTCGAGTCCTTGTAGCTTTTTTTCGGCAAGTCTAACATCCTGTCTTTGCTTGTATGCCCGGCCTGCGCTACCTACAGTGCCATATGTTGAAGAGCGTCTTCCTCCGAATAGATTTCCCAAAACTCCGCCCAAAACCTTAGCCCCAATGTTCCATGCCGCACTGTTTGCCTCGGCTTGCTCTCTTGCGAGGCTGTGCTCGGCCCGCTCTAGCTGGGATCGCTTTCTTTCGATTTTCGCTTCATATTTATCACGAAGCTTCTCAATAGATGCGTCACGTAATTCGCGGGCGATGGTGGATAGCCTACCGCGGAATGCGCCCTCGTTCTCACCCATTAGGGAATACTCCTTGAAGAGGGGGCAGTAGAAAATCTCTGCTCGTTGGTTGCGATAGATATGATCAGCGAAATCCTTGCTTACCTGTTTGTAATTGGTGGCATTCATGGCAAATCCTGGAAGCTCATCAAAGCCGCAACCCTGGCGGGGCTTCTTCTTGAGGTTAGAGAGGGGGTGAGTGCAGTCTGAGTCATTGGCCCAGTCGATACCATCTTTGCTGATTGCATTAGTGAAACGAATGAGACGAGCGGCATCGAGACCACATTTTTTCGAGTAGTAGTAAACATTGGCTTCACGCAGAAGCGCCGGCTTGTAGACAATGCCGTCTGCCTCGCCGGCAAAAGGAACAAAATATTCCTCAACATCCGTGCCCACAACTGGTCGTTGGGTTGTTTTTTTTATTGGAGCTGCCGATGGCATGGTCATCGGATTGGAAGTCTGGATTGCCGCAACTTGACCTCCTTGATGAGCAGTAAACTGATCTCGTTTCGGGTCCATGAGTACTTTGATTTTTCTTCTGGTCAGGGGGCCGCAGAGATAGCTCATCACCCAGCGAACGTGAAAGACAACGGCATTATCCTCATGCACGTTGTTCATCAGAAATACCCTGGATCCAAGCCCGGCAAGCAGCTCTTCCATCCGGGCACGGTCAAAACCTCCATCCTGGGAGGCAGCAGCCCCCTCCAGTCCATCCAAAACTCGGGCTTTGTCGCGTTCGGTTTGCAACCTGCCGAGCCACCATGTTCCTATGTTGGAGAGCGCCTTGTAGTCAAGATCTACAGGGTTTTGGGTGGCAAGCAGGCATCCCAGACCAAAGGCTCGCCCTTGTTTGAGCATCGTCAACATGGGTTTTTTACTGGGAGGGTTTGCCGTTGGGGGCAAAAATCCGTAGATTTCGTCCATATACAGCAAGCCCCGTAAGCTGGTGGTGCCGCTCTGTGACCTCATCCAGCCCAGCATTTGATTGAGTAGCAAGCTGACGAAGAACATCCGCTCTGAATCACTCAGGTGTGCAATGGAAAATATCGACATGCGCGGCTTGCCCGTTGGGCTGTGCATCATTGCGGTGATGTCGAGTGGGGGTCCCTCCATCCAGGTCGCAAAACCGGGAGAGGCGAGCAGCGCATTGAATTTGAGAGCAAGTTTCTGCCGTTTTTTGGCGTCCATGAAGGAATTCACATCAATGATTCCTACCTTGTCGAATGGGGGAGTCTAAGTTGTCGTATCAGGGATTCCAGTGACAGGTTTTGCCCTTTCTGCCATGAGTGGTTGAATAGAGTACTCAGCAGGACAGCCTCCTCACTTTGAATAGGATCCGCATCAATGCCAATCAGTGATAGCAGGGAACTTACTGTGCTCTCAATGCGATCGCCAAGTAGTTCGCCATCATCCATTATTTCAAATGGTGGAACCTCAAGAGAGCTGAGGATTGAGACTGGAATGCCTGCCTTGCTTCCTGGAGTGAATATATTGATATCTACCTTGTCACGAAATTGGCGGACGCGCTCCGGTGTCTGCCCCCAGGATGCGATCCCGTCTTTCCACATCTGGGCTGTTTTTTTTGCAAATTCGTCAGGAGTCTTACCCTTTTTGGTAGCATCGTCTTCATTGATCCATGGCCGATAATCAGAGGCCTTAAAATCTGGAAAATTAAGCATGAGGTTAGAGATGTCTCCCTTTGGGTCGATGACAATGGCTGGAATGTTATCCATCGCAGCTTCCTCTAGGATAGAAATGCAGAGACCCGTTTTCCCTGAGCCCGTCATGCCTAATACGACACCGTGGGTGACTAGATCTTTAGAATCGTAGAGAACCAGTTCATCCTCTAGTTCATCTTTTTTCAGGTCATACGCACGACCCAGGTAAAAAGACCCCAATTTTTCGTAATCACTCGTCCGAATGTGCATGCCCTCATTTGACGTATTTTGAACTGCATTGGGAAGATGTAATTTTTAGATAGCCCTTTTTTTTGATAAAAACCAAGGGGAGGGCAAAAATAAACGAGCTCTTACCTACTTAAGCCAACAAAATATTTAAGAAACCTTAAACTTTTTCTTGCAAGATGAAAAGTTTTTAGAATAATGGTCTGCGTTATGAAAAGACCAGCCCTTTACCTGTCCTTTGTTTGTCTCCTTGCGCCTGACGTTTTTGGTCAAGCACAGAGCGAAATTGAAATCCTTCGAGCTCGCGCTAATGCGCAAGAGCTAAAAATCAGCCAACTTGAGCAAGAAATAAGCCGACTTAAAGCACGGCTTTCTGTGAAGCCTGATGAAGCGACTGCGGCAAAAACTCTCAAACAAGCTCCAAAAGCAAAACCCGAGAGAGGCGGGGGCCCCCAGATGATTCAATACGTCGTCAAGCCCGGTGATGCTCTGAGTCGTATTGCCAAAAACCACCAAACTTCAGTTGAGGTCATCCTCAAGACCAACAGCCTCTCTAATGACCGAATTTACGCAGGCCAAAAGCTGCTTCTGCCCGATACGGCAGCCGTGACGGAAAAGTCCGCGCAGCCCATGAATGCCTCTCCTGAAACTCCCGGCAAGCATACAGTCAAAAGTGGCGAGACATTTTACTCCATTGCACGCATTTACAAGGTTTCCATCTCGAGTCTGAAAGCGGCGAATCCAGAGGTAGCGCCAACCAAACTTTCTGTGGGTCAGACCATAAGAATTGATGGAAACGCAAAGATAGCAGACTCCAAGTCAGCCAGCGCTGGTCTCAAAGCACAAAACGCCAGGGAGGTGTCTACGCCCGTTGCCAAGCAAGCGAGCGATACCCGTCAATCTGCGGCAAAGACAAGCTCGCCACCTGCATCCAAGCCTTCGCCCAAACACGAGACGCGCACCATTACGGTGAACAAGCAGATCACTTATGGTCAATTCGCATCACAGCATGGAGCTAGTA
>JBDQHQ010000067.1:0-10371 GCA_040264795.1 Akkermansiaceae bacterium
AGGGAGAGCCAGGTCTTGGGCATGTCGACGAATGACACCAGACGATCCACGGTGCTACCGGGTTTCTCGGCTGGCCAGAGGTGTTTGAACTTCTCCGGAATGCGGATAACTAGCGGGCAGTGTGTACCGGAGTTATACATGAACCTCTTGGAGCGCGGCATCACTCCACCATGGTCAGAGCAGTAGATGATGATGGTGTTCTCATACTGGCCTGTTTTCTTGAGCCAGGCGATGTTTTCACCGATGCGCTTGTCCATGTTGGCAACGGCATCGGTGTAGCGGGCGTAGCTTTTTCGAATTTCCGGCAGATCCGGGTGATAGGCGTGTAAGGTCATGCTGGCGGGGTCCGTTTGCACGGAGCCTTTCTTGGGGAAGGCGCTGCTTTCATGGCTTTCAGCGTAGTTGCGGACGATGAAGAAGGGTTTGTCTTCCGGAATTTTCCCCCAGTCTTTCTTAAGATTACCTTTGAGCTTTTTCCAATGGCGTTGCTCAAAATTAAAGTCCTGCTTGTACTTGGCAGATACTTGATAACCCGCAGCCATGAGCTGGTCGATGTAGGTGTGGTTGAGAACTTCAGCGGGGATCTCATAGAAGCTGCGCATCGGCTGGTTGCCTGTGGAAATGCAGTGAATCCCGGTCAGCCAGGTGTTGCGGGTGGGCGCGCAGACCGCGGAGTTGTCGTAGCAGTGGGTGTAGCGGAATCCCTCGGCAGCGAGTTGGTCGATGTTGGGCGTTTTGGCGTTGGGGCTACCGTAGCAGGATACCCAGTAGGTGCTGTTGTCCTCACTAACCAACCAGAGGATGTTAGGGCGTGGGGTCGCAACTTGCGCTTCATCCGCGTGACCCTTGAGAGGCAATGCAACGAGTACAAGCGCAGAGCTCAGGAAAGTGTAGCGGAGCAGGGACATTGAATCGATTAGAAATCTGCAGAGGTGAGAGTCAGGCTCTGGCCGGCTTTGATGGCGATCTTCTTGGTCTTGCCCTGATAGACAACCTTGTGAAACAGCCCCTTGATGTTTTTGCCGGCATGGATCGTGGCGGATGCCAGCTTGCCGTCCTTCCAGGAGATATCCACGGTGAAGTCTCCGTGTGCCTTGAGGCCCTTGATCTGACCATCTGCCCAGGCATCGGGTAGGGCAGGCAGAAGATCGATCACACCTGTGTGGCTCTGCAGCAGCATCTCACACACTCCCGAGGCGTAGCCAAAGTGGCCATCGATTTGGAAAGGCGGGTGGAAGCAGAGCAGGTTGGGGTGATACTTGCCTTTGACTTGCTCATTGAGCAGTTTGTAGGCGCGGTTGCCATCCTGAAGGCGTGCCCAGATGTTGATTTTCCATGCCTTGCTCCAGCCTGTGGCTCCATCTCCCCGGGCGTTCATCGATACCTTTGCGGCCTCGGCAAGTTTCGGGGTGGTGAGTGGTGAGATCTGGTGTCCGGGGTGGACGGCAATCAGGTGGGAGAGGTGGCGGTGCTTGTTGTTCGGGTCATCAATGTCCTCGGCCCATTCCTGAAGCTGGCCCCATTTGCCGATTTGGGGTCCAAGCAAGCGCTCCCGCATGGATTGGATTTTTTTGCGAAACTCAGCATCGCGGCCGAGCGTCGCCGAGGCTTCGATGAAGTTTCCAAAGAGATTGTGGACGAGCTGTTGCTCGTAGGAGTTGCCCTCAGCCTTTGGTCCGTGCTCGGGCGAGATGCTCATGGGGCTGACCAGCTTGCCATTGGGCCACTCGATGAGAGAGTCTTCCCAGTATTCACAGAGGCTTTTGAGCAGGGGGTAGGCGCGGTTTTCCAAGTAGTCCCGGTCCAGGGTAAAGGCGTAGTGGTCCCAGATGTTTTGCATCAGCCAGGCGGCGTCACCGGGAACGTAGTGGTAGCTGTCACCGCCGAAGATGCCGTTCTCTGAACGCAGTGCCCAGCCACGCACCTTGAAGTTCTTGTTGGTCTTTTCCTTTTTGACCTCCACGGTGGAGTACAGCCACTCGGAGAGGGGGGTGAAACACTCGGAGAGGTTGGCCCGGTCAACAAACCAGTAGTTCATCTGGACGTTGACGTCGGTGTGGTAGTCAGAGCGCCAGGGGGGGCTGTTTTTGTCGTTCCATAGTCCCTGCAGATTGGCGGGTAGTCCGCCCGGGCGGGAGCTGGCGATCATCAGGTAGCGCGCATACTGGAAGATGAGCTCTTCGAGGTCGAAGTCACGAATACCTGCTGTCATGTCGGGCTCTGTTTGATTTTCGTAGCGGATCTTGGACGATGTGTCCAATGGGGCTCCCCGGTAGGCGTCGAGCCGTTGGTCGGTGGTCATTTGGCCACTGTGCGCGGGGGAAGATCCAAGCTCGATTTTAAGGCGCTTGAACAGAGACTGGTAATCCTCGATGTGTTCGTTAAGCAGCGCTGGGTAGGGCTTTGCGGAAGCTGCCGCCAGTTGGGCATTGAGCTCCTCGTGCGGGTGAGCTTTCATCCAGCCCTTGTCACGCTGGTTGAGATAATTGGTATCCGCGGCCAGCAGGACGGTGAGTGAGTCACAGTCTTTGAAAACCAGGCTGTTTCCCTCGGTGGTCAGTGATCCACCTTGGTGCAGCACCTGGACCTGGGCTTCGTAATCCAGATTGATGCTGTAATCTTTCTTGTGCTTGCCCCGGTAACCCTCGAACTGATAGCCCTTGAGTGATCCGTTAGAGATCAGCTTGTTGCCAAGCACTTTGATTTCCGCTTTGTGGGCATCGGTGAGGTCGATCTTTCCTGTGTAGGCACCGGGCTTGTCCGCGGTGAATTGAAACACCATGACCTGGGCCGGGTGGCTGGCAAAGTACTCACGCTTGTAGTTCACCCCGTCGAGATGGTAGCTGGTCGTGTGCACGGCACGGTTGATGTCGAGCTCGCGTCGGTAGTTTTTTTGTTCATGGTTGGTGATGACGTCCTCATGTAAGCTGAGGTAGAGATCACCAAAGGCCTGATAGGCTCCGGTGTCCAATTCATCGCCAATCCACAGGCTGTCCTCGTTGAACTGGATACGCTCGTTCAAGACTCCGCCAAACACCATGCCTCCCAAGCGTCCGTTACCGATGGGTAGGGCTTGCTTTTCCCAATCCTTGGCCGGCTCGTCATACCAGAGGATGTTAGGGCGCTCAGTGGCCACATTTTCAGCCTCATTGGCCTGACTTGTCAGGGGGAGAGCAAAGAGGAGCAGTAGGCTGAGCACTGAGCTCAGGGTAGCGTGGTGCAATAAAGACATGGGACTCGATTAAAAATCTGCGGACGTGATAGTCAAGCTCTGGCCGGCTTTGATGGTGACTCGCTTGGACTTGCCCTGGCAGACGATTTTTGTTTGTTCCGTGCTGTTGGGGCCGGCGGTGATAGTGGCGGATGCCAGCTTGCCGTCCTTCCAGGAGATATCCACGGTGAAGTCACCCCGTGCGCGTAGACCTTTGATGCTTCCCGTGCTCCATTGAGGCGGTAGGGCAGGCAAGAGCTTGATTTCCTCGTTGTGGCTGTGCAGCAGCATCTCAGCCACGGCAGCCGTCGCGCCAAAATTGCCATCAATCTGGAAGGGAGGGTGGTTATCCCAGAGGTTGTCCAGGGTGGAGCGCACCAGAATAGCGTGGAAGTTGTCGTAGGCTTTGGCACCATCTGAGAAGCGGGCATACATGCCGATGGTCCAGGCGCGGCTCCAACCAGTGCCGGCGCCACCTGCCGCGAGGCGTCCGTCGATGGACTTGGTGACGGCGTCGCGCATGACCGGATCATCATCGATGTCGATGACGTTACCGGGGTAGGCGCCGATCACGTGGGAGATATGGCGGTGTGACGGGGACCACTCCTTGAAGGGCTTGATCCACTCCATCAGGCGTCCGTCTGCTGCCACCTTTGGCACGTAGAGTTTTGGAATGAGACTCTCGATACGTTTGACAAAGGCATCATCCTGTTTTCCCAGAGCGTTTGCAGCTTCTACATAGTCCTTGAAGACCTGCATGATCATCCACTGCTCAACCGAGGTGCCCGCACTGAGGGCGGCTTCTTGCTCGTTGCCGTCTTTGTCGATGTATTTGAACTTGTTCTCCGGGGAGGTGGCGGGGCGTGCCATCAGGGTTGCCTCGCCTTTGTCATTCTTTGGCCCCGGGATGAGCCAGCTTTCGCAAAAGGTGGCAGATTCGGTGAGTAGTTCCCAGTATGGTTCGAGGGCTTTCGGGTCCTTGTTAAAGCGGTAGTGCTCAAGGATGTGGAAGGAGGCCCACTGTCCTCCCAAGTAGGTCGCTGCCCAGAGCGGGCGTGTGCCCATGGAGCGGGCACTGCCCCAGACATCGGTCGAGTGCCCCATGGCCCAGCCCTTCATGCCCATGCGGCGGGTCAGGTCCTTGCCTTGAGGTAGCCAGCTCTTGAGCAGGTCAAAGAGGGGTGGGTGCAGCTCGGCCAGGTTACAGGTCTCCGCCGGCCAGTAGTTCATCTGGACGTTGATGTTGAGGTGGTAGTCAGAGGCCCATGGGGCGAATTCATAGGGATTCCAGATGCCCTGCAAGTTCGCGGGAAGGCTGCCGGGACGTGAGGAGGCGATCAGCAGGTAGCGGCCAAACTGATAGTAGGTTTCCATCAAGTCAGGGTCAGAGCAGGGCTTTCCCTGCGAGCCCTCGGCCGCGGATTTTTCCTTCTTGAGGAGGGCGAGCCGTGCCTTGGTGGGTAGCTTCATGATGGAGTCCGCGGTCTTGCCGATGTCGAACTGCACACGGTCAAAAAACCGCGCGTGGTCACTGATGGCATTGCTTTTGAGTTGTTCGGCGGTCTGACCCTTTGCGCGGTCTAAAATGTCAGTGGTCTTTTGCTGCCAGCCGTCCGCGAGTGGAGCGGCGCAGTTTTGCCGGTTAAAGTTTGTCGCCACGGTCATCAGAATGGTCGCGTTTTGCGTTCCCTTGAGCTCCAGCTTGGTGCCATCCGCGGAGGCGGTGGCTCCTTGGAGGCGGATCCGGTTTTGGAATTTTGTTCCCAGCTTGCCGCTTCCTTGCCCATCCTTGACACAGTCTTCGCCCTCGATACGGGCTCCATCCATCCAAGTCACCAGATCAAGCGGCTTGTCAGAGCTGATCTGCACGACCAGGCAGTCCCACTTGGCAGAGGCAAATACCTCCTGGGTGATCTTGGAGCCATCTTGCAGTGTGTAGGTGCTGGTTGTTACTCCGGTTCGCAAGTCGAGCTGGCGATGGGTGGCGGCGATCTGAGCGGTGTTCTGGTAGGCGAGCCTGAGTCGTCCTGCAGGCTGATAGCTGTAGGGGCTTTTGTGCGGAGAGCCTTTGGTAGAGATATGCTTCACAAAGTGTTCGTCTGCTCCCTTGTAATCTCCTGCGGCGACGAGCTCGCGGATTTTTTCAAAGTGGGGGAATGAGTTCTCCTCCATATATTGAGGCCCTTCATTTCTCCAGATGGTTTCTTCATTGATGACGATCTGCTCTCTGGGAAACAGGCTGTAGGGGGTGGCTCCAAGCCGGCCGTTGCCTACGGGATAAGTGCCCTCCCAGTCATAGGCGGGCTCGTCATCCCAAATGATCAGGTTCTCTGCAGCAGGTCGAGGGACGTGATGCGCGGCAGGCTGTGGTGCGTTTTTGCCATGTTTTTGCAGGATGGGGGCGATGATTTTTGCCATCTCCGCCGCTCCGGCAGCATTCGGGTGGATTTTGTCCGGAAAGAGGTCCGGGCTATTCAAAAAGGGGCTGTGGAGATCGATCACAGGGGTGCGCGTGAGGCGGGCGATTTTTTTGATCTGGGGCAGGACGTCATCTTCAATAAAGGCTCCGTTAATGCTGTGCCCGTGTCTGATGAAAGAGGGAACGGGGTTCATCAGCCACACGGTTGGCTTGCTTGGCAGATTGCGGAACTCGCGGATCAAGAGCCGTGCCGCACCGCTGTAGTCGTGGTCAAAGTTCTGCCTTTGTTTGTATTCTCTACGCTTGCTGTCATTGGTGCCGAGCTTGATGAGGACAACGTCGGGCTGATAGGCGAGGGCGTCTTTGTACTGCTGGGTGTTGGTCCATGCGGAGGGTGACTTGGAAATCATCGTCCGCCCACTGACCCCGAAGTTCTTCACCTCAAAGCCTTCTCCAAGGAGTTTTTGTAACTGGGCGGGATAGCTGGCGTTCTCACGATCCGCGACCCCTGAGCCGAAGGTAATGCTGTCACCGACGCAGGCGACTTTGATTTTGGCAGCGGGTGTCTCAGCGAATGTTACGCCTGCAAGGCAGACTGTCAGGAGGCTGGTGATTGAGAGAATGGCGATGCTGGTAAATTGGCGAAATGACATGAGATTTATACTCAGCATAAGAGATGATCATTTCAACCAATTACTGCCCCCCCATCTGTGTGGTGTAGAGCTATTCATGAGGATTTTTGAGGAGATCTTAGGCTGACCATGTTCGAGCATCCCGGGTATTTACAAATGTTCATGACAGCTCACCATGGCATCTTGACGAGATGATTGACACCAGACAGCACCAGCTCAAGGATTTCCCTACTCCGCGGTGGGCAAAAAACCCGCATGTGCAGACGATATTGAGCTCTGTGTTG
The DNA here is from genome assembly GCA_040264795.1 of Akkermansiaceae bacterium. Classification (GTDB taxonomy): domain Bacteria; phylum Verrucomicrobiota; class Verrucomicrobiia; order Verrucomicrobiales; family Akkermansiaceae; genus Oceaniferula. Next base: position 6,547 of record JBDQHQ010000067.1, read on the forward strand.
AGAGCTCCAAGTGTCTCGCTGAGACGCGAACGCCTTGAGCTTGCAGATGGTGACTTTATCGATCTTGATTGGGCAAATACCGGTGAGCCGAAAGATCACATCGTGGTGGTCTTTCATGGTCTTGAGGGAAGCTCAAGGTCTCCTTATGTGAGGCGTTTGATCAAAAGGTGTGGTGAGCATCAGGTATCGGTAGTCGTGCATCATCACCGCAGTTGCTCGGGAGAAAACAATCGTTTGGCACGCAGCTATCACAGTGGTGAAACTGCGGATATACAGAGCACGCTTCTGCACCTCCGTAATCTCTACCCCCAGGCTCATATCGATGCCGTTGGCTACAGCCTTGGTGGCAATGCGCTGGCCAAATATTTGGGCGAACAAAAAGAAGCCTCCCTGGTAAACCGTGCGGTGATTGTCTCCGCGCCCCTACAACTCTCCGCCTGTGCCAAGCGGCTGGAAGGAGGCTTCTCCACCATTTATCAGCGCCACCTCATCAAGCGGCTGCAGCAAAAAACCACGGATAAGCTGAGTCACCCAAAACACAAAGACACACTTCCTCTTGATGCTGAAAAGCTCAGAAGTCTGAAAACTTTTTATGACTTTGATGACCAGGTCACTGCTCCTTTGCATGGCTTTGCTGACGTGCATGATTATTACGCCCAGTGCAGTGGTCTCCAGTTTCTAGCAGCTATCACCATACCCACGCTCATCATCCACGCTGCTGATGACCCGTTCATGACCGATGCGGTTATTCCGGACCCCGGGCAATGCTCAGAGCAGGTGAGCTATGAGCTCTATTCTCATGGAGGCCATGTGGGCTTTATCTCGGGAGGCAGCCCACTACGTCCACAGTATTTTCTGGAAGATAGAATAGCAGGCTATCTTGAGTTTTGAGCCGCGCGGCGGCAGTTGAAGTTGAAGTTAGGAGCCACTTCGTGGCAGTTCAAGTTCGAGTTTAAGCGAGACCCTGTAAGCGGTCGCTACGCGACGAGGTATATTCTTGCACATTTTCCGTGGGTTAAAACCCACGGCTAACATGAACGGTCGCTATGCGACGAACGAGATTTTGTGCAACAACTTTCCGTGGGTTAAAACCCACGGCTATCATCACCGGTCACTACGCGACGGGCTTTGCTGGAATCATGATTTGCTGTCGCGTAGCGACAAATCAATATTAGCCGTCGGTTTTAACCCACGGAAGCGGATGGAAAAGAATACCACGTCGCGTAGCGACCGCTTAAACTTGAACTATCAACTCGAACTGCCGCCGCGCGGCTCAGTCCGCGAGCTGGCCCAGTGGACGGGCACCGGCGATGACCTCGGCGTTGAGTTCCTCCATGCGGGCTTTGAGAGCGGCGACTTTTTCCGGGTGTTTTTTGGCAAGGTTCTTCCTCTCGCCAATATCCTCGGCGAGGTTGTAGAGCTGGTGTGCTTTGCCTTGTTGGCGCAGCTTCCAATCCCCCTGGCGGATGCAATCGATCTTAGTCTTGTAGTAGAGGAATTCGTTTCGTGGTGATGGCGATTTGCCGTGCAGGAAGTTGGCAAGGTTGAGGCCGTCGATCGGGCCTTTGGTCTTGGGCTCAATACCGGCGAGAGCCGCAATGGTAGGGAGTAAATCAATGGTGGAGGCGATGTCGTTGGATTTGCTGTTAGCGGGTATGCGGCCAGGTGCCCAGGTGACGCAGGGAACGCGCATGCCGCCCTCAAAAGTGCTACCCTTGCCGTCGCGCAGTGGCCCTGCTTTGCCAGCGTGGTGTTTGAAGCGCAGCCACGGACCATTGTCCGAGGTGAAGATGACGTAGGTGTTCTTGTCCAGACCCTCCTTGCGCAGGGTGTCTAGAACGCGGCCAACTTCAGCATCGATGTGCTCGATGACGGAGATGTAGGCACGCTTGGGATCAGGATTGTAGAGCTCGTCTGGCAGGTAGAGCGGCACGTGCGGCATGCTGTGGGCGAGGTAGAGGAAGAAGGGTCGGTGGGGCGTTTGCCCTGCGAGCTCTCGGCCACTGTTTGCTTTAATAAACTCAATGGCTTTATCGGTGTAGCGCCGCGTGATGGTGCGCTGGTCAACGGGATGCTCGAGGATTTTTTCGTTTTCTATCAGCGGGGTTTTCCAGACGCCGCTTTCTTTGGGTTTGCTCCAATACTCGTCCCAGTTGCCGTAGCGTGGGCGTTTGGCATCTGCCGGGTGACTCATGTCATTGGAGTAGGGAATGCCGAAGTAGGAATCAAAACCCTGGGCGTTGGGAAGGAATTCCGGGTGGTGACCGAGGTGCCATTTACCCACACACGCGGTGGCGTAGCCCTTGGTCTTGAGCATGTCCGCGATGGTAGTTTCCCCGGGGTGAAGGCCAACATTATCTTTGGGGAAAAGTACGACCCTCGTATCAAGCACACGCCGTGGGTAGCAGCCGGTCATCAGGGCCGCTCGTGAGGCAGAGCAGACCGGGTTGGCAGAGTAAAAAGAGGTGAGCATGCGGCCCTCGTTGGCCATGCGATCAATGTGCGGAGTCTTGATGTCCTCAGAGCCAAAGCAGCTTAGGTCTTGGTAGCCCTGGTCATCGGTGAAGATGATGATGAAATTGGGCTGGATAGAACGCTTGCCCTGCGAGCTCTCGGCCGCTGGGGCAGGGTTCCCTGCAGCGGAATAATGAATGGTGAAGAGTGAAGAGAGAGTGAGGAGGAAAATGAGGCGTTTCATCAGATCGTATGTGCTTGAATAGGTTTTCTAGTATTGGTCAGTGCCGCCCGGATGTCCATGACGGGAGCCGTCAATCATTGATCATTTCTCGTCACTGTAGAAGGCGTGCCGGTAGCTCGCTATTCACTCTTGAGCTCTTTGATCCTGATGTTGCGGTATTCGATGTAGCTAGGTGGTTTTTGATGCGCGTCCTGCAGGCCGATGAAGCCCTCGAGCGGGCGTTGTAAAAGTTTTTTGTGCTCGTCCGTGGATTTCACACAGGTGACACCATCAGCAATGACCGTGTAGCGATTGCCCACGCAGTGGATCTCGTAGCTGTGCCAGACATCGGCACTTTCATCAGGCCTTGGGTCAACCGCGGCCAGGCCGTAGAGTGAGCCGGTGCAGTGCTTGGCATCACGCGGTGCGTTGGTGATCTGGACTTCGACCCCGGAGACCCAGGGGTGCCTGCCTTTTTGGGCTCGTAAAAAAACGCCGGAGTTGCCGTTCGGGGCAACTCGCCATTCCAGTTTGAGGATGAAGTCCTTGAAGGTTTTTTGGTTGTAACAGATCCAGTTGTGATTGCCCTCGGAGGCATCGTTTCTGAGAATGCCTCCCGGTTTGACCGACCAGCCGGCCTGGTGTCCAAGGATCTTCCAGCCGTCCATATCCTTGCCGTTGAACAGCGGGGTAAAGCCGGCCTCGGTTTGAGCCTCGGTTTTTTGAGCCTCAGCTTCGGCATGTGGTTCTTCTGCCATGACGGTGTCGCAGGTAATGCAGGCGAGGCAGATCAGGGTGGTGAGCAGCGGCAGGGCGGAGCTCTCGGACGGGGTGATGAGTAGCGCCTTCATAGTACTTGATTACCACATGACTACGCGAGTGAGGCGAGTATCTTTCCATGATCCATTATTCAGGGCAGGCTCAGAAAAAAGGCCGGTCATTTGCAGTGTGTGGACAAAAAAATGGCCGCCCGTGTGTGAGGCGACCCGGCTTACTGCCCGTGGTGTGAGGCAACAAACCATGAATGAATCTTGCACATTTTTAATGTATTTGCATATAGCACAAATTTAGGAGGCGCTCTATTTTAAAGTTGGGCATTCGCGCTGGGGAGTTTACAAGCATCTCATGCCTAATGCGCCCACTTTGCC
>JBDQHQ010000068.1:0-10009 GCA_040264795.1 Akkermansiaceae bacterium
CCAGGGCTTCAATAGCCGCTTTGGCATCATAGGCATCAATCTGACCCTGACAGCCGGGCTTCACAGACCATGTGGCAGGACGGCGTTCGCCCCCCAGCAACATTGCCAGTGAGTCAGCCTCGATATCGGTTGCCTTGCCGCCACCTGCATTTCGAAATTGACGACCTATCTCAAAAAAGCGGAGTGATTTGGCCCCTTGGCGAATATTACGCGCTGCAGACGCTACCAATCCCGGGGTTAGCGACGGCCGCATGACGATATGATCCTCGCTAAGAGGAAGTGCCACACGTATCAGATCCCCATCCTGAAGCGGTCGCAATGGCAGCGCGGTGTCCATTTGGGCCACCGTCAAATCCGTGGAGTGTTCAGCGATGAGTTTAATAGTCTGGGTTTCATAAAACCCAATAGCGGACAATGTCTGGCGCACTGACATCTGATAGTCATAGGCCGAATCCACATCACTTTCATGGGCATAACTGGCACGATAACGGGAAGGGACATTGCTGAGCCCGTGAACACGGGCAATTTCCTCTACCAGATCGATATGACGATGAAGATCCAGGCGATAGCTTGGGATGCGCCAAGTGTTGCCCTCCACGGCTTCGAGGCCAAGGCGTTTCAGGATGTCGCTGGATGCCTCTAGGCTAATGGCACCTCCCATTAGCTGCTCAAGCTTCGCAGGATCAAGCTCTACCTCTCCAGAGAGTTGGGGGGGCTCTCCCGCAACGGCGGTCGGACCATCAATCTTGCCACCCGTGAGCTCGGCAATCAGGCTGGCAGCAAGTACGGAAGCACTCAAAACGGCTTGCGGATCACTTCCTCGCTCAAAGCGGTATGAAGAGTCGGAACTCAAAATCAAACGGCGTGAAGTTCTGCGTATTTTTGAAGGGCTAAAATATGCCGCCTCAAGAATAATATCGGTGGTCGCATCGCTTACTCCACTATCCAAGCCCCCCATCACTCCACCAAGCGCAAGGGCCTTCCCGCTAGCGTCTGAAATAACCACGTCCTCATTGCTCAGAGTGTAGTCTGATTCATCGAGCGCCTTGAAAATTTCGCCATCGGCTGCCATTCTGATGTCCAAAGCCCCCTGAACTTTGGCCGCGTCAAAGGCATGCAGCGGATGACCCAGCTCATGCAACGCGTAATTGGTAATATCGACGACGTTGTTGATAGGGCGCAGACCGATGGCCTCGAGTTTTGTCTTTAGCCAGGTGGGAGATTCGGCCACCTTAACACCGGATATTTTGACCGCCGTGTAAAAAGGACAGGACTCAGGAGCCGACAGCTTGATACGCGCATCATCGGGCACCGTATCCGGCTCTGGAAGCTCAACTACTTTTCGATCAATGCCGGCCAATGCAGCCAACTCGCGTGCCATCCCGGTGTGCGAGAGAAGATCTGGCCGGTTGGGAGTTACCTCAACCTCAATGATGGTATCGGCATCATAAAGGTCCTGCAGGGGTTTTCCCAACTCAAGGTCTGAAGGCAGAATCATCAAACCGTCATCTTCTGAAACCAGTCCAATTTCATCCGGCCCACACAACATACCCTTGGATTCAACGCCACGCAGTTTGCCCTCCTTGATGACAAAGCCGCCACCGAGATCCGCTCCGGGAAGAGCGCAAGGCACCTTGTCACCGACTGAATAATTATGGGCACCACATACAATCTGACGCAAATCCCCTTCGCCGGCATCCACCATGCATACCTTGAGTTTGTCCGCATCAGGATGTTTCTCGGCAGTCTTGACCTGAGCTACAACCACCTTGTCAGATGGCACTCCTTTTTGAGAAATACCCTCGACCTCAACACCGGCAAAAGTCAGCAAATCATCAATTTCCTGCAGGGACATGCCAGAGAGGTCGAGGTGGTCGTTGAGCCAGTTAAGTGAGACGTTCATAGATTGATAGGCGGGTAGGCAGTGTTCAAAAGACGACTGTGCGGAGGGGGTTTGACCATAGAATAGCGGGTTTTTACAGTCTTTTTTCTCTGCTGAGCCAAGTCTCAGAAGCTAAAAAAGAACCCATCGCCCATTCTGTTTTGAGAGGTGGTATAGGATGAAAAAACCCCAAGGGCCTCGGCACCTTGGGGCTTGAAAGTTAAGTAGTTTGGGTCAGATCTGCTTTCTGCGCTTACGCTTCAAATTAAGTTTCGCCATGGACTGGGCGATCATTGCCTGAAGGTGGGCGATTTCCTCAGCATCGTGATCGTGCTTGAGACCGTGAAGAGCATCCTCAGCACTCTTGATAGCAGCCTCCATGGCAGCTTCATCAATCTCAGCCTCACCAGCGGCGGTATCGGTCAGAACACTAACCTTTTGTTGGGTTACCTCAGCAAAACCATTACCAATAGCAAGCTCGTGTACCTCTCCGTCCTTACGATAGCGGAGTTCTCCAGCCTGCAAGGAGGTCACCAAGGCTGCGTGCAATTCAAGCACGCCCATCTCACCCTCTTCACCTGGAAGGTAAACGTCTTCGACAGTATCGGAAAAGATCTTCTTTTCGGGAGTGACGATTTCGAGGTGCAACATGAGTGGTGGCAATTGGGAATGAGTAAAACGAGGCGGTGTGTCTTCCTGTGCTTCTTACTTGGCACTCAGGTCAACCGTGTCGAGGCCACCCTTCATGTAGAAGTTGGACTCAGGCACATTATCGTGCTTGCCTTCCAGGATAGCATCAAAGCCCTTCACCGTATCTTCGGTAGAAACGTATTCACCCGGAGTGCCGGTGAAGATCTCAGCCACGTGGAATGGCTGGGAGAGGAAGCGCTGAATTTTACGGGCACGGAACACGATCAGCTTGTCCTCATCGGAGAGCTCGTCCATACCGAGAATGGCAATAATATCCTGAAGGTCTTTGTAACGCTGAAGCACGTTTTGAACGCCACGGGCAACACGGTAGTGGTCCTCGCCGACGATATCGGGCGAGAGAGCGTTGGAAACCGATGCCAGAGGATCCACAGCAGGGTAGATACCAAGCTCAGCGAGTGAACGCTCAAGCACCACCGTGGAATCGAGGTGAGCAAAGGTGTTGGCAGGTGCTGGGTCAGTGAGGTCATCAGCAGGCACGTAAACAGCCTGGAAAGAGGTAATGGATCCCTTTTTGGTGGAGGTGATTCGCTCCTGAAGGTTCGCCATTTCCTCAGAGAGGGTTGGCTGGTAACCCACAGCAGATGGTGTCCGGCCAAGAAGTGCGGACACCTCGGAACCCGCCTGGGAGAAACGGAATACGTTATCAACGAAGAGCAACACATCCTGGTTCTCCTCATCACGGAAGTACTCTGCCATGGCGAGTGCTGAAAGAGCAACACGAAGACGGGCACCCGGAGGCTCGTTCATCTGACCGTATACCAGAGCAACCTTTGACTTGGAAAGATCGTTTTGGTCGATAACGCCTGCCTCGGACATTTCCTCGTAGAGATCGTTACCCTCACGGGTCCGCTCACCCACACCGGCGAACACAGAATAACCACCGTGTCCTTTGGCGATGTTGTTGATGAGCTCCATAATCACAACGGTCTTGCCAACACCGGCACCACCGAAAGCTCCCACCTTACCACCTTTAGTGAAGGGACAAATCAGATCAATCACCTTGATACCTGTCTCAAGGATCTCCGCAGAAGTTGACTGGTCAACCAGCTCGGGAGCAGGACGGTGAATAGGATATTTCTTCTCGTGCTTTACATCACCACGCTCGTCCACAGCGTCACCGGTAACATTGAAGATACGACCAAGTACTCCGGCACCCACAGGAACAGAGATGGGGGCTCCAGTATCAGTGATCTCCATACCACGCTTGAGACCGTCAGAGGTGCTCATAGCCACTGTGCGTACCCATCCGTCACCGAGGTGTTGCTGAACTTCCAGAACAAGAGTGGTCTCAGCACCATAAAGGTCATAGGTAACCTCAAGGGCGTTGTAGATGGCGGGTAGTTGGTCTGCTTGCGAGAAATCAGCGTCAATAACGGCGCCGATGACTTGAACGATGGTTCCTTTGTTGGACATGGTGTTTGGTTTTCAGTTAGAAGTTGTCAGTAATGGTTTGGGTTGGAACAGTGGGTCTGGGGACTATTCCATTGCCTTTTGGGCGGTGGTGATTTCGAGAAGCTCGGAGGTGATCGCAGCCTGGCGGGCCTTGTTGTATTCGAGGGTAAGGTCCTTGACCATCTGCTCGGCATTGTCGGTAGCTGACTTCATCGCCACCATCCGTGCTGAATGCTCAGAAGCAAGGGATTCGACAAGCATCTGGTAGATTTGGAAATTAAGGTATAGGGGCAACAAGGTGTCGAGTACGGCCTCGGGGCTAGGCTCAAAGATATAATCGTTTGCCAGGGCCGCCTCCTTGTCGGTCTCTTGAACCGCGTTCTTACCTACACCCTCATAGGCACGCCTTTCAGCCAGGGTATCGGTCTCAATGGTAAGCAACTGCGACACCCACGGGTCTTGCCTCATGGTAGTGACAAAGTTGGAGAATGCCACGTGCACGGTGTCGTATTCACCGCTGAGAAATTTGTCGGTGAGAAATTTGGCAATGGGACGGGCATCCGAGAAAGGAAGCGGGTCACTAATCTCGAAATCAGCAATGAGCTTAGCTCCTGATTTGGCAAGCGCCGTGCGCAACTTGCGTCCCACAGTCACGAAGTCAGTGTGTTCATCCGACTCCTCGCGCACCTTTTTGAGGAGGTTGGTGTTAAGACCACCACAAAGCCCCTTGTCCGTACTGATGACGAGCATCAGTTTTTTGTTACCTGTGCGTTTCTCGAGTAATGGATGAGCATTCTCATCAACATTCTCCTTGAGGTTGGCGAGAACCTTGTTGAGTTCATCAGCATAACCTCGGCCAGCCACTGCCTGATCCTGCGCCTTTTTCATCTTGGCAGCAGCAACAAGCTGCATCGCCTTGGTGATTTGCGAAGTGCTTTTGACCGACTTGATACGCCGGCGGATGTCACGAAGGTTAGCCATTTTTTAATGAACAGATGATAAATTGCAGAATGAAGAATGGATTACTTCCAGCTTGCCTTGAAGTCAGACAAGGCCTGATTGAGACCCTCTGTGACATCGTCAGTGAGAGCTTTCTCATCAGCGATGAGCTGAAGCAGGTCAGCCTTGCGGTTGTTGAGATATTCTTCCAAGGCCGTCTGGCATTCTTTAACGCGATCCACAGCGACATCATCAAAATGACCATTTTGCATTGCCCAGAGCACGGCCACCTCGATCTCGAGTGATTTCGGGTTGTATTGATTTTGCTTGAAGAGCTCAACGATGCGCTGACCACGGTCAATCTTGCCTTGGGTTGCCTCGTCCAAGTCGGAGCCGAAGGCGGCAAAAGCCTGAAGTTCACGGAACTGGGCAAGGTCCAGCTTGGTGGTACCGGAGACCTTCTTGATCGCCTTGGTCTGAGCTGCTGATCCCACACGGGAAACAGAGAGACCGACGGAAATTGCCGGACGAATACCTTGGTAAAAGAGGTCGGTCTCAAGGAAGATCTGACCATCCGTAATCGAAATCACGTTGGTTGGAATGTAAGCGGAAACGTCACCAGCCTGGGTTTCAATAACAGGAAGTGCGGTCATGGATCCACCACCGGCGTCATCTGAAAGACGGGCAGAACGCTCAAGCAATCTTGAGTGCAGGTAGAAAACGTCACCAGGGAATGCCTCACGTCCGGAAGGACGGCCAAGAATCAGTGACACCTGGCGGTATGCTACCGCGTGCTTGGAAAGATCATCAAAGACAATAAGCACGTCCTTGCCTTGGTCCATCAGGTATTCCCCGATCGCACAACCGGTATAAGGTGCCAGGTACTGATTAGCCGCTGAGTCAGACGCAGAGGCAGCCACGATACAGGTGTTCTCCATAGCACCGGCTTCCTCGAGAGTCTGAACAGTCCGGGCGATGTTGGAGCGCTTCTGGCCAATAGCAACGTAAATACAGTGGAGCGGCGCGTGATCCTTGAGGCGTCCCTCGGCAGCTGCTTTGTTCTGCTGGGCTTGCGCGATGATGGTATCAACTGCGATGGTTGTCTTACCCGTGGAGCGGTCACCAATGATGAGCTCACGCTGACCACGGCCAATTGGAATCATGGCATCAATGGACATAATTCCGGTCTGCACGGGCACGGAAACTGACTTACGCTTAATAATGCCGGGAGCGATTTTTTCAACGGGATACTGGGCAGCAGCATCCACATCACCCTTGCCATCCAGAGGACGACCAAGGTTATCAACGACGCGGCCAAGTAGAGCCTCACCCACGGGCACGGATAAAAGTTTTCCGGTTGTCTTACACTCATCACCCTCTTTAATGTGGAGAGAGTCCCCAAGAAGCACGACTCCTACTTCGCCCTCCTCAAGGTTAAGTGCCAGACCAACGAGGCCGCCGGGGAATTCGATCATCTCGTTAAGCTGAACCTCACTGAGGCCTTCAACTTTGGCGACACCGTCACCGATTTCGCGGACCGTGCCGACATTACTTTTTTGCACCGACGATGATACGTTGGCAATTTGCTGTTCGATTTCCTGGAGGATACTGCTCATAGCTGTGTTAGTTTGAAGTTGTTAGTTGGAAGATTGATTAAAAAGCATTCGCTAGCCTGTCGAGGCGTGATTGGACGCTGCCGTCCCAGACATCATTGCCAACGCGAATGCGAACGCCACCAATGAGATCGGCGTTGCTCGTATATTCAAAGGTAAGGCCGCCGCCGTATTGGCTGTTGAGATTCTCCTCAATGCGTTTCCGGGAGGCCTCATCAAGATCAGAAGCGCTTTCAACGAGTGCCTGGCGACTCTCAGCATCGATACGTACGAGACGATGCAAAGCATGTAGGATACCGCGGTAATCACGAGGCTTGGACTGCGCAATACTGGCGACAGCTGAGCTCAGCTTGGCCTCATCAAGTTTGCCGTCGGGAGCGCAAAGACGATAAATGCGTCGGGCGGAACTGGCTGCATCCTTGGAGACTTTCATGGGAGAGTTGGTGAAATTATTTAGCTTTCAACGCTGGCGAGGGCCTCGCTGTTGATGCGCTTTTGGTCATCATCGGTCAGAACCTTGCCTGTAACGTTGGCAGTGGTTTCGGTGACAAGGCGACCGAATTCCTTCTTGAGCTCGGCAGTCATTGCGACGCGCTCAGCCTTGGCAGCTTCCTCAGCCTTGGCAAGAATCTGCTGAGCAGAGGCAACGGCCTCCTGGGCTTTCTTCTCTGACAAGGAAGCGGCGCTTTCTTTGGCTTCCTCGATAAGGCGCTGGGCATCTGCGTTGGCCTTGTCGATGGCCTCTTGGGTCCGCTGCTCCGAGTCAGCGAGCTGCTGCTCGATGCGCTTGAGCTTGTCTTCACCCTCGGCAATACGCTTGCGGCGCTGCTCGAGCATGTTCTGGATCGGGCCAAAGGCAAATTTCTTCAACACAATGGCTACGACCAAGAAATTGACTGCCTGGGCAATGAACATGGACCATTTCAGTTTGAAAGGGTCAGTTACGTCGGTAATCGGGTTACTGGCGAGAATATGAATAGTGTCGATCATGCCGATGGTGTTTTGGATGGATTAAGGACGAAGAGCGGAAAAAGAAAAGGAAAAGAGCGGGAGTCACCAGCTGATGACTCCCGCAATGAATTGATTACTGAGCGTTGTTTGCAAGGAAGATCGCGAAGAACACGATACCCTCCACAAGGGCTGCCAGAATGATGGAGATAGTCAGGATAGCACCCTGAGCTCCTGGGTTACGACCGGTGGCTTCAGCGGCTTTTGCACCGATAAGGCCAACACCGATACCTGCTCCAAGACCTGCAAGGCCAACGTGGATGTTTCCGCGGAAGCCTTCAGCAGCGAGCATTTCGATAAGTTCAAGTGTCATGGTTTTTGTAATGGTTTGTTGTTGTTTTCTGCGACCCCCACGGTTTGCCCATGGTCAGATCGGGAAAGGATTGAAATGGTTGGTAAAGTGTCAGTGGGCATGTTCCTCGTCGTGCTCATCACCGTGGTCGCACATGAGTTTCAGGAAGACAGCGGTGAGCAGCATGAACACCAGCGCCTGGATGAAGCCGACGAGCACTTCCAGGAAGTAGAAGGGCATGGGTGGCAACCAGGCGAGATAGGGGGGCACAGCTTGCATCATGGACTCAAGAATGTTCTCACCCGCAAAAATGTTTCCATAGAGGCGGAAGCTCAGGGCGATGGGGCGCATGGCGATTGAAACGACCTCAAGCAGCCCGACAGCAAAAAAGATGAAGATCATGAACAACTTCATGAAACCGTTAAAATTCCCCTTGGGCGCAAAGATGTGAGCCAAGAACCCTTTGATGCCGTTCTCCTGCACTGACCAATAAACCCAGAGCAAAGCGAAGGTGAAGGCCATACCGGCGGTCATATTCAGATCAGCATTGGCTCCACGTAGGAAGGGAACATAGTGCCCGTCTTCGATGCGACCTATGGTTCCCATACCTGGTATGAGGCCCGACCAGTTGCACACCAAAATCATCAGGAAAATAGTGGCAAAGAACCAGAATGTGCGTTTGCAAACATCCTTGCCAAGAATGCCCTCCAGAAAATTATACAGGGTCTCAAAGACCCACTCTGCAAAGTTCTGCAAACCTGCGGGAACCAGCTGCATCTGCTTGGTGGCCATGCGGGAGAAGATGATGATGATCGCTGCAGCCAACCAAACCATGATCATCGAGTTGGTGATGGGCAGCCCTTTGATGGCAGGCTCCGCATAGAGTGGCAAAACATGAGCCTCCTCGCCAGCAAGTGTCACGCCTGAGAGAAGGCAGAGCAAAACGGGAACTAAAGTGCGCACTGATAAGAGCTGGGCCATGAATCGTGTACCGACTTGCGTGCCGGGCGGAGGGGACATATCTCGCTGACCTGAGCTCTGCAAGCTTATTTGTGAAATTTTTCACAAAGTTTTAAAATAAAGCAGCAAGTCACTGGAAGGCAGAATCATAGAGGCTAGCTTTTGCTAGAACACACTGATGGCATCCTGCTTGACGCCAAATTCAGCCAACCTATGAAAATGCCCCGATCCTAGCGCTTGCTCAATGAGGTCTTCCGCCGAGATGCATGGACGACCTGAGTGATATTTCAGTTCAAACAAAACCGGATCGCCCTCACTGCCTACACCATGGTAGCTTCGGTAAATGACTTCGGTGCAGGCGAGACGGTCTGACCTCCGGAAGTCAAACATGAAGTCATAGAGCTTACCCTCATGGCTCAATGCACGGGTCAGAGACTCAATTCTGTGTTGTTGCTCAAGCCTTGGTCTCAGCACCATAAAAGCATCCACACTCAGGGTCTCCTCAATGGGACGCAACAAGACACCATCCTTTTTGGCTTCCAAGCACTGATACCCACGTCCAGCCAGACCGGGAAGCAAATCCGACCCCAAGCCAAGTTGAGAGCGCTCTTCCTCATTTCCAAGAAATAATGCAGCATGTGGCCAGAAGCCAGGCAAGAAAAGATTACTCATCGCATCATCATGGCGCGTTATCAAGATATCCCCGGCCCTTAACATGGGTTTGAGCTCGGATAGTATTTCAGAAGTTACGCGCTTACCCTGACCAGGGGCTTTGACGAAAGGCTGCCTCATTTCCGAGACCGCCTTCCCTCCTAACTTGAGTAACTGGAACATGACTTTTTTGTATCCTGAAACATGTCGCCGCTTCAGAGAGTGCAGACGATAATGCAATTTTCGTCTTAGGTAGCCTTGTTTGCTGTATTGAAAATACTTCGATTCTTCATCAAGCAGCTCAATCAAGCCCTTCATATGCTGATCTCTAGCTAATGCCGCAATATCTTCGTTGTGCAGTTCATAAAATTTGGCCGCTGACAAGAAGCGCCACGTGCTCCGGTATGAACCAAGATTTTTATAGACCGCGGTAAAACTCTTCGCAGGAATACCAAAGCGGGGCTCAGCCTCATCAAGCTTCTTTCTAACGACCGATCGCCCGGCTGCCAAATCCACCACAAACGACGCCGCCCTCATCAACATTGCGGCAGCAAGAAAGCC
>JBDQHQ010000069.1:0-9935 GCA_040264795.1 Akkermansiaceae bacterium
AGCCGATGTCGTGCTCTTTACCGAAGAACTCAGTGAAATGCTTGGTGCGGGCTTGCAACTCGAGCCAGCACTTAAATCGATGGAGAATCGCGAGGAACTTGGTTCTCTCAAAGACGTGTCCCGTGAAATCAGACAGTATGTGCGTGATGGTGGCAATTTTTCAGCTGCACTCAAAAAGACGAGTACAAGCTTTGGTCCCCTTTATTGTAGCTTGGCTGCTGCGGGAGAGGCGAGTGGCGCTCTGGACACGATTTTACAGCGTCAAGCACACTACTTGAAAACCCTGCAGCAGTTACAGAGTAAGGTCGTTCTGGCTCTCATTTATCCGGCATTCTTGATTCTGGCCGGCATAGGGGTTGGTATTATCTTTGTAACCAAACTTATCCCGCAGCTCACTGATTTGATAGCCAGCACTCCAGGTGGAAAAATCCCTCTCGGTGCGCGGATACTGATCAGTGCCAGTGACTTTTTCCAAGATTGGTGGCTGGTAATGCTGCTTGTCATCATTGGCAGTGCGCTCTTTTTCAAAGCTTGGAAAGACGCCGAGGGTAATAAACTGACTTGGGACCGGACCAAGTTGAAGATACCTCTGGTGGGGCGGGTCATTGAGTCCAGGTTTTATGTTCAATTTCTTGAGACGCTCGCCAATCTCGTTGGTAATGGCTTGCCTCTGCTCAGGTCCTTGGAGCTAGCTCGTGACGCGACCCAAAATTTGCACATCCGCAAACATATGGATCATGTCATTGAGATGGTCGGTGACGGCAGGTCGTTTTCCCGTGCCCTTATCAACTCCGGTATATTTCCACCGCTACTCATTGATATGGTCTCGGTGGGTGAAAAGACCGGCAAGATAGACAAATCGCTGCGTCGTGCTGCAGAGCGCTATGATACCGAGCTCAACAAGAGTTTGGCACGCATCATGGAGCTCATCATGCCTGTGGTTTTAATCGTCATGGCCTTGCTGATCGGCACGATGGCATACTTGATGATTACCGCAATTTTCCAGACGATTCAGAACCTTGGTGGAAGATAGCCATTGATCCTTTGTCATATGCAAAGCGAGCAGATCTTAGAATTTGGAAATTTCTCATTTGGTATTTTCCAATTAGGGTTTAAGTAAGAGCCATGTCCAAAAGTCGTGAGGAAATCGCAGCGATGCGCGAAGAATACGGAAGCCGGGAGCTTCGTCGCGCAGATCTTGAGCTTGATCCTTTTGCACAGTTTGAGCATTGGTTTGCGGAAGCGCGCGAGGTGGAAATACATGAGCCTAATGCAATGGTTATCTCCACGGTAGGATTGGATGGTTGCCCGGCCTCACGCGCTGTATTGATGAAGTTTTTTGATGAGGAAGGTTTTGTTTTCTACACCAATTACGGTAGCGCCAAGGCCAAGGAGATTGAGGCAACCCCTAAGGCTGGTTTGTTATTTCCGTGGCTCGCTCTGGAGAGACAAGTAAGAATTGAGGGCAGCGTGGAAAAGGTGAGCTCGGCGGAATCCCTGAAGTATTTTGCTTCTCGGCCACGTGAGAGCCAAATAGGTGCCTGGGTATCAGACCAGTCGTCAGTAGTCGATTCCCGCGCCCTGCTGCTCAACAAAATGGCAGAGTTGAAGGCTAAGTTCAAAGGAGGGGAGGTGCCTCTGCCTAGCTTCTGGGGTGGCTACCGTGTAAGGCCCGAGCGTATTGAGTTCTGGCAAGGTGGCAAAGGCCGCGTGCATGACCGTTTTCTCTACACCCGTGACGGAGTCGAGGGATCGGGTTGGAGAATTGAGCGCCTAGCGCCCTGAGCTGAAACTCAAACGACGATCGTCTGCTCCCGCTCAGGCCCATTGCCAACATAGCTGACCGGTGCTCCGGCTAGCTCACCAAGTCGTGTGAGGTAATTGCGGGCATTTTCCGGAAGATCGTTCCAGCAGCGGGCTCCGGTGGTATCACTTTGCCAGCCGGGCAACTCCTCATACACAGGTTGGGCTCGGTCCCAGGCAGCACGGTTGGCTGGTGGGAACTCGTGACGTTGACCATCAATCTCGTAGGCCACGCAGACCTTGATGCTTTCCCGCTCATCAAGACCATCGAGGATGGTGACGGCGAGGTCCGTGACACCGTTGACCATACAGGCGTAACGGATCAAAACCATATCGAGCCAGCCACAGCGACGGGGCCGACCCGTGGTAGCACCAAATTCCATGCCTCGGGCGTGGAAATATTCGGAAATATCGTCGTTTTCAGTGATAAAGGGGCCGGATCCGACACGGGTTGTATAAGCTTTGCAAACCCCGACTACACGATCAATGGCGGTAGGCGGCAGGCCTGAGCCTGTGCACGCACCTCCGGAAGTTGTATTGGATGAGGTCACAAAAGGATAGGTGCCGAAATCAACATCAAGAAATGAGCCTTGAGCACCTTCAAAGAGAATGGTTTTACCTTCTTTCCATGCACGGTGAAGTGCTGGAATGACGTTGGTGATGTGTGCACGGAGGCGTTCGATGGCCGGAGCGACATCCTGCCATACTTGGTCAGTGGTGAAAGTAGGGAGGCCATGCTTTTCGAGAAGGGAGTTAGCTTCCTCGAGCCGGATCTCGATCAGGCCGCGTGCAGTAGCTTCATCGAGCATGTCAGCGAGGCGCAAGCCGATGCGATTTGCTTTGTCAGCATAGGTAGGCCCAATACCGCGTTTGGTCGTGCCAATTTTGTTTTTGCCCAGAGCTGCCTCGCGCGCGGCGTCGAGCTCGCGGTGATAGGGAAGAACGACATGTGCTCTGTCAGAGATGAGTAACTTGTCAGCATCAACGGCGATACCCGCTTGCTCAAGATTGGTGATTTCCTTGCATAAACCAACGGGATCCATGACCACCCCATTGCCGATGATGCAGGTTTTTCCTTCCCAGAGAATACCGGAGGGAATCAGGTGGAGAATGTATTTGGTATCATTGGCGATGACGGTATGTCCTGCGTTGTTACCTCCCTGGCCACGGGCGACAAGGTCAGCGGTTTCGGTAAGATAGTCGACAATCTTCCCTTTACCTTCATCCCCCCATTGGAGGCCGCAAATAATCGTATTCATAAAAAAAGTAGCCGTAGCACGAAGCAGACAGCGTTGAGTAGTAAGGTTTTATCGATTGGCCTCGATAAGCTCCGCAAATTCGGAAAAGAAATAGGTGGCGTCATTAGGGCCGGGGGCAGCCTCGGGGTGATATTGCACGGAGAAAGCAGGGAACTCTTTGTGGCGGAAACCTTCGACCGTATTGTCGTTGAGGTTGATGTGGGTGACTTCCACTTGTTTAGGCAGGGAGTCCGGGTCACTTGCAAAACCATGGTTTTGTGCCGTGATTGAGATCTGGCCTGTGCGTAAGTCTTTGACTGGTTGATTGCCACCGCGGTGACCGAATTTCAGCTTGTAGGTGCTTCCTCCGAAGGCATGAGTGAGGATTTGGTGTCCCAGACAAATACCAAAGAGAGGGGTCTTTCCGAGCAGTTTTTTGACCTCCGAGTGGATGTAGTCAAGTGCCGCAGGATCTCCGGGGCCGTTGGAGAGAAATACTCCGTCGGGGTTCATCGCGAGGACTTCTTCAGCGGGTGTGCGTGAGTTCACTACGGTGACATTGAAACCACCCTGACGAAGATGGCGAAGGATGTCCCATTTAATGCCGAAGTCGTAGGCAACAATGTTGTATTTGATCTCAGGGAGCTCGAAATAGGTGCCTTCCTGACCCGTGGACGGGTTGGGGATGGTCCACTCCCGGGATTCTCTGTCCCAGACGTAAGTCTCTGGTGTGGAGACTTCTTTGACGAAGTCAGAGCCAGCCATGGGAGCGGAATCCTGGGCTGCCTTGATAGCATCCTCAGCTGACAGCTCGGTGGAGATGCATGAGCGCATCGCTCCAGCCGAACGCAGATGCTTGGTCAGAGCGCGGGTATCAATGCCCTCAATACCGATGATGTGATGCTCGGCGAAGTATTCAGGCAAGGTTTGACGTGAGCGCCAATTGGAGGAAACGGGAGAAAGTTCACCGATTACAAAGCCGCGGACATGGGGCTGGGAGGACTCGGCATCCTCGGGGTTAACTCCATAGTTACCGATCAAGGGGTAGGTCATGGTGACGATTTGACCGCGATACGATGGATCGGTGATGATCTCTTGGTAACCTGTCATGGAGGTATTGAAACAGGCTTCTCCGGTTGTGGTTCCGGTGTGACCAAAGGCTTCACCTTCGAATGTGCGTCCGTCTTCGAGTGCTAGGATGGCTTTCATGGGAACGTTCAGTGGCCGACTTTGTGAGCGTGGGCGCGCGCAGACTGAGGTGCTGGGCTAGAAGATTCAAGTGTGAAGTTGCTCTTAAATGGAACCGGAGAAAAAAATCGACATTTCAGCGTGATTTTGGGCTCTGAAAATGTCTGTGACAGGGTTTTTCAGGGTGAAGCAAAAGTGTCATCTGCGGGGGAGTCACCGTGAGTTACGATAGCACGACCATTAGCTGCGAGATGGGTCAGGCAGTGATACACATCCTCAGTGTCAGCACCTATGGCAGAGGAGATGGTTTGCGCGTTGAGGCTGTTCTCACTAAGCTGCTGCTTCACCTTTGCCAGTAACTCAAGAAAGATGCCCGCCGCTTTTTTGCCAGCCTCGACCCCGGGTTGGTGGTAAGCATTAATGTTTACGAGTAGGGCATAAACAGACACTGCACGCTCAAACAAAGCGATCAGAGCACCAATGGTCTGTGCCGTGACCTCTTCAATGGATATGGTAATGGAGTTGCGCCCACTTTGATAAAGAGCACTGCGGCTTCCGCGCAAGAAGCCTTGGAGATAATCAGCCGCGGTGGTATCGGGATCCACTTCAATGCTCTGACCGTCACGTCCTTTTCTGACTTCGATGAAAGTAGCAAAGAAGTTGGCAATGCCGTCACGAAGTTGTTGCACGTAGGCATGCTGGTCTGTGGAGCCCTTGTTGCCATAAACAGCGATGCCTTGATGGACGACATTGCCGTCGAGATCATGTTGTTTGCCGAGGGACTCCATGACGAGCTGTTGAAGATATTTGGAGAACAAAACTAGAGAGTCCTTGTAGGGGAGGACTACCATGTCTTTTTCCCCTTTGCCTTTGCCGGCATGATGCCAGGCGAGGGCAAGTTGCATGGCTGCATTGTCACTGACCTTGTCGCTGCGTGTACGCTCATCCATGGCAGCGGCTCCCTCCAGGAGCGCATCGATATCGATGCCTTGAAGTGCCGCAGGAACGAGGCCCACCGTTGACATCACTGAAGTGCGCCCTCCGACCCAGTCTTCCATGGGAAAAGTAGCCAGGAAATGTTGCTCCATGGCGTAGTTGAATAATTTGGAGCCTTCTCCGGTGATTGCTACAGCGTGAGGGCCGAAGTCAAGACCGCTCGATTCGTAGGCAGCTTGAGCTTCAAGCATGCCATTACGTGTTTCCGGAGTGCCGCCTGATTTGGAGATCACCAGAGATAAGGTTTTGCCGAGGCCGCCGCTTGTTTCAGTGATTTGGTGGAGTACTGTATCCATGCCCGCAGGGTCGGTGTTGTCGAAGAAGAAAGTCTTCAGAGGGCTGCTAGCACCGAGGGCCTCGTAGATGAATTGTGGCCCCAATGCGGACCCCCCAATACCTATGACAAGAAGGTTTTCAAATAGCACCTGCCCGGGTGTTTTGATTTCCCCCCCGTGGACTTTTTTTGCGAATTGCTTGAGATCGGCAAGAGGCTTGAGAATTTGTTGTTTGATTTCCTCGCTGGGAGCAAGTTCAGCATTGCGCAGCCAGTAATGGCCAACCATGCGGTTTTCATCCGGGTTCATGATTTCTCCGGCTTCGATCGCCTTGATGCCATCAAAAGCACGTGAGATTTCGGGCGCGAGTGATTCCACATAGCTCGGGGAGATGTCCATGCGGGATGTATCCATGGAAAAGCCGAGTTCAGGGTAGCGAGTGTGAGTGCTTAGGAAAGTTTCCCAGGAGGAGGAACGGGTTGATTCAGACATGCTGCGATTTAGCAACCTAAGCGGCCGATATTCAAGCGCATACTCATTCTGGGCATGACATCGGTGGGGGTTTGTCAGTGTGACCACCCTGAAGCTCGTTGATGTTCGTAAATATAGGCATTGCAAAGGGGTTGCCATGCTTGATCCGATCTGTTTTTCTAGGGCCTGTATGTCATGCGTAATTGAGCCGGTGGAGGCATTAAGAGACTACTTTGGTTTTGATGCGTTTCTTGACGGTCAGGAGGAGGTGGTTGAGCAAATCATTTCCGGTCAGGACGGTATGGTGGTGATGCCAACAGGGGGCGGTAAATCACTTTGCTACCAACTACCCGCGATCTGTATGAAAGGGGTAACCCTTGTGGTGTCTCCGCTGATCGCGCTCATGAAAGATCAGGTGGATGCCCTTCAGCAAAAAGGTATCTCAGCTACGATGATCAATTCGACTCAGGGTTGGCCCGAGCAACGGGAGCGAATTCAGCGCATGCAAGCTGGCGAATATAAATTGGTCTACATCGCACCGGAGCGCTTCAGATCCAAGTCCTTTATGACGGCTTTGAGGGAGGTTCACATCGCCTTGTTTGCTGTCGATGAAGCCCACTGCCTGAGTCAATGGGGGCACGATTTCAGGCCGGAATATATGAGGCTTGGCAGAGTGCTCAATGAGCTTGGCCGGCCCCAGGCTTTGGCGCTGACCGCGACGGCTACACCCGTTGTCCGCAAGGACATTCTCGAAATACTTGCTTTACGTGAGCCGTTTGAAACGCTGAGCGGATTTAGCCGGCCCAATTTATCACTGACGGTGACGTCCGTTGACAAGCGCGCCACCAAGTATGCGCGGCTTCGTGAGATTATTGGGGAATGGAAAACCGGAGTGGTTTATTGCTCTACTCGTAAAAGAGTTGAAGAGGTCGCCGAGACCCTGCACGGCTGGGGGGTGAGCTGTATTGCCTATCATGGCGGGATGAATGAACAGGAAAGGGAAAAAACGCAGAATGATTTTATCAGCAAGAAGGCCGATGTGGCCATAGCTACCAATGCCTTTGGCATGGGGATTGATCGATCAGATGTCAGATTTGTCGTCCATTTTGAAATCCCGGGGAGTATAGAGGCCTACTATCAGGAAGCGGGTAGGGCGGGACGTGATGGTGACGAGGCCTATTGTGAAATGTTTTTTAATTACGCGGATACGAGAACGCAGGAATTTTTCATTGAGGGAGCCAATCCGGGCTATCAGCAGATTACGAATGTTTACTCATTTTTACAGGATGAGGCGGATGAAAACTTCGAAGTTTTCAAAACCATGGACGACGTCGCCGAGGGGGCCGGTATCAAAAATAGCATGGCGGCAGGATCTGCGATCTCGGTCTTGCTACGTGGTGGTTATCTGGAGCGTTTTGATGTTGCCGGCAGGCGGATGAAAGGTACGCGCTTGAAACGACCTGATCTATCTGCCGGTAAGCTCGACATCAACCGTGAGGCCCTTGAAGAGAAAGAACGCCGGGACAGAGAGAAGCTCGATGCGATGGTCAGGCTTTGCTATAGCAGGCAATGTCGTCAGCAGGCGATTTTGCAATACTTTGGTGAACTCGAGGCCCCAACATGTGGCAACTGTGACATTTGCTCTAATGCACACGGTGGTAAGGTGAGGGAAGCTGCCAACGAGGCTGAAGCGTTGATCGCACGCAAGGCCCTGAGTGGTGTTGCTCGCATGAGTCGTAAGACATCTGATGGCTGGCAAGGCCGCTTTGGCAAAGGGAGGATTGTCCAAATGCTCATGGGCAGTAAGTCCCAGGAAATTCTTCGTGTGCGGCTCAACGAACTGAGCACTTATGGTTTGTTACAGGATTGTGGGACGTCTTATCTTAATGAGCTCTTTCGTTCCTTGCATGATGCGGCAATGGTGTTCACTCAGAAAGGGGAGTATCCTCTGCTTACGCTAACCAGCCTTGGTGAGAAGGTGATGTTGGGGGAGGCAGAGTGTAAAATGGTCTGGCCTGAGCGGCATGAGAAAAGTGACGTGGCCCTGAAGGAAGGTGAAGGTATCGAGATGCAGGAGTTTGATTTTGATACGGATCTTTACGCAAGGCTCAAAAAAGTGCGTGCAGGGCTGGCGCAGAAAGAGGGTATTCCTCAGTATCTTGTCTTTCCCAATAAGACGCTCGAGTATTTTACCAGGTTGCGCCCTGCCAGTGTTGAGGCGGGGATGCGTATCAAGGGGGTGGGCGAGGTGAAGGCCCAAAAATACATGCAGGCCTTTATCGATGTGATTCATGGCGGGTGAGCATTCCAAATCAAAGGGTCGTGGGAGAGCTGCTTATCTCTGGCAGGCAATAACGCTTGATGAGGGGTTTTATTTGCGTGCGGTGGCCATCAGCATGATTATGGCACATAATTACATGCATTGGTTACCGGGGTCTCCCGGTGAGAATGAGTTTGGCTTTCAGGCAGACAGGGTAGGGCTTTTGTTGGACGGGCTTTGGCAGAATCCTCTGGATATCGTTCGTTTGTTTGCCTCTTACTTTGGGCACTACGGAGTGCAGATCTTTTTTTTCCTCAGTGGTTACGGGCTAACTAGAAAGTATGGCTCGGCCAATCCCGAGTGGTGGGAATTTCAAATCAAAAGATGGAAGGCGTTTTACCCCGCTATCATCATATCAGCTCTGGGCTATTTTGTTTATGAAGGCCTGCGCATAGGCTGGGGTGAAGTTTGGTCTGGGCATAGTCTGAACTTGCTGCGCCAGATGATCGGCCTGTCCAACTTCATTCCAGATAATGTGTATCGCCCGATTGGCCCGTGGTGGTTTATCGGTGTGATACTGCAGTTTTATCTTGTCGTGCCACTGATATGGAAAGCGGTTCGGAAGTATGGTGATAATTTTCTCTACCTCTTGCTGGCAGTTGGCTGGGTGTTGCAGTCGGTTTTGGGTCACATCCTCTACACGCATTTTGATTTGAATGTTAACCACACTATCTTAGGGCATTTGGGTATTTGTGCGATGGGGATATGGTTTGCCCGCAAGGAAAAGGTCAGCATACCCTGGTGGCTTATCGCACTGAGTGTGCTCTTGTTTATTGGAGGTAACTTCAATTACTTCCTCTGGATTCCTTCCAGAGTGATGTTGTTGCTGTTTATGTTACCCATGTTGAGAAGTTTCTGTCTCTATCTGGCAAACTACGGCTGGTGTCGCAGAGTTCTGATACTACTGGGTCAACTCTCGGTTTATTTGTTCTTATGCAACGGTTATCTCAGGCGACCGCTCGTTGAGTGGGCCAAGCAAGAATCCGATTGGTGGATATCTCTTTGGACCTGTTTTGTGTTCATGCTCATTGTCACCGCGTGGGCTCTGCTCTTGAGAGTATTCGAGAGACGGATTTTCCTTGTTTTGAGGCGACCTCAAGCATAGAACGTAAGTGGTATGGACGCATTGATTAAGCACGTGGAAGAGGGCAGGGAGTTAAACCTCAGGGAAATTTATGCGGCAGCTGACATGTTGCTCAGTGAGGATGTCAGTGATGAAAAGAAAGCTTCTTTTTTGAGGGGGCTGACAGCAAAGGGTGAGACCGCCACCGAGATCGCTGGCTTTGTGGAGGCTTTTCTGGAGAAGGCAGTTGATCCGGGTATTTCACAAATGGAATTCGACGGTCCCACGATCGATGTTTGTGGAACAGGTGGGGACAAGCTCAATCTTTTCAATGTGTCAACGACGAGCATGTTTGTCATCGCTGCAGGTGGTGCAACCGTGGTCAAGCACGGCAACCGTGGAATTACTTCCAAGAGTGGTGGTGCTGATGTGTTGGAGGCATTGGGAATTAAAATTGATGTTTCGCCTGATGTCTTTCACCGTTGTATTGAATCGGCTGGTGTTGGGTTTTTGTTTGCCCCGATGTATCACCCGGCATTCAAGGCGGTCGTTGGAGTCCGTAAGATGCTCGCCGAGGAGGG
>JBDQHQ010000070.1:0-9848 GCA_040264795.1 Akkermansiaceae bacterium
AAGCAGGCTTTGGAGTCGTCCCCAACTCCAAAGCCAATGCTCAGACAGTTCATATCCCCGTTGACCACTGGATAGAGATCGGTGCCTTGTGCATGCTTGCTCAGTCAGATACAGCCGTATGTTTGCTTGATAAACGCGGTGATCTTGTTGCTTGGAAAGGTGCTGAGAAACCACAGCAGTGTGGTGATGATATTGTCACAGAAGCCAAATGCTTCAGAATAAAGTATCCTTGGGATCTTCTGAAGCTCAATGAGGAGGTGCTCTCCATGATGGATAATTCTGATATCTCAGGGGATATCCACCCCTTAGCCTATATTGACGGACATGTTCACTTAGGGAAGAACTCAAGAATTCTTCCGGGTGTCTACATTGAGGGAAATGTTATTATAGGTGAGGGCTGTAAGATAGGACCGAACGCCTATATCCATGGTAATACTTCCATTGGTGACCATTGCAGTGTTGGTAATGCCGTGGAAATAGCCAACTCGGTTATCTACCCCCACACACATGTAAAACACCTCAGCTACGTGGGAGATTCCATCCTTGGCTCCCACGTTCAGCTGGGTGCGGGCACGGTGGTTGCCAACTACCGCCATGATGGCACCAATCACCGGTCACTGGTGAAGGGCAGGCTCATCGATACACAGCGTAAAAAGTTTGGTGCGGTGATCGGAGACGGCGTCCGCACAGGGATTAATACTTGTGTTTACCCAGGCCGCAAGATCGGGCCGGGGCGCATGACGAGCCCCAATGCTACGGTTGACAAGGATTTGATGTCCTCCCGGATCACGGGAAGAGATACGATGAGTTTCCAGATTTAACGAGTGGATTAGGGCTTTTCGCTCTCCTCGGTTAATTCAGGTGGTAACTCACCTCCGTGGCGTATGTCTGTGGAGGTGATTTCAAAGACGATATCCTCCGCGATATTGGTTGCCAAACCGCCCACGCGATCCAGCCAGCGGCAGATAAATACCAGATCGAGATAATCACGATAATGCCCGGTTTTACTCTCAAGTTTCGATGAGAAGAAGCGGGCCGTCTTTTTGTGGATTTTCTTTAGTCCTTTTTGTTGCTCGATGACTTTGAGTGCCAGTTCAGTGTTGCTGTCAGCATAAGCCGTTACCGCATCTGCAAGCATGGTGGCTGATGCTTGGTAGAGGCCTTCAATGCGCCCGATTTCAGGGACTTCATCGTTTTTGAGCATCTTGCGTGCGCGTTTTGCAATGCTGACTGCTTGGTCTGAAATACGCTCAAGGTTGGTGGCGGTTTTCATGGAGCCAATGACCATGCGCAAGTCAGTGGCTACAGGCTGGAAACGGACGATGATTTGCAACCCAAGGTTGTCGATTTCGATTTCAAGCTGATCCTCGTCCTCATCATCGGCAATGGCTTGGTTGCAAAGTTGTTTGTCGCGCTGTAAAAGTCCTTGGATAGTATTATGAAGATTGCGCTGGGCGCCAGCTGCCATGGTTAGTGTGGTTTCTCTGAGGTTTTGCAGAGAATCGTTGAAGTTGCTCAGAATATGTTCGCCGGTTTGCATGTTGATAGATGGTTGGTATTGAAATCAAGTGGTGTGGTTTTAGCCGAATCTTCCTGAGATGTAGTCCTCGGTTTGTTTGGCTGTGGGATTGGTGAAAATATGGGTGGTAGATCCGTATTCGATAAGCTCGCCCAAGTAGAAGAAGGCAGTGCGGTCTGAAATACGGCTGGCCTGCTGCATCGAGTGGGTAACGATAACGATGGTGAATTCCTTGCGCAGCTCAAGCATCAGTTCTTCAACCTTTGCGGTAGCGATCGGGTCGAGTGCGGAGCAGGGCTCGTCCATCAGGATGACCTTGGGTTGGACGGCGATAGTGCGCGCAATGCAGAGACGTTGCTGCTGGCCGCCGGAGAGACCAAGAGCTGAGTCTTTGAGACGGTCTTTGACTTCATCCCATAAAGCGGCGCCATGGAGGCTTCTTTCAACGGCCTCATCAAGTGAACTTTTCTTTTTGATCCCCTGAATACGCAGGCCGTAGGCTACGTTATCGTAGATACTCTTGGGAAAGGGGTTGTATTTCTGGAACACCATACCGACTTGCTTACGCAGCTCGATGGGGGAGACATCCCTGGCGTTGATGTCTTGACCCATAATCTTGATTTTTCCGTTGGTAATACATGAGGTCTCTACCAGATCATTCATGCGGTTGAGGCAGCGGATAAGCGTGGATTTGCCGCATCCTGATGGCCCGATGAAAGCGGTTACCTGCTTTTCGGGGATATCCAGGGAGATGTTTTGCAAGGTGTTGGTTTTGCCGTTGTCATAGGAAAAAGAGAGATCTTCAATATGGATCATGGTTTTTCCACCAAGCGCATCCTCGGTGATAGTTTCGGCATGCGGATGCTCAGTATGAGCCGGGTCCTGACGCATGGGAGCATCCGGTGCTTCCGTTGGTGCCGTAGTGACGGCCTGACCAGACAGGGCGGCGGTAGGATCATTAGTAGCTGAGTTCTGCTGATTCATAATTTAATCTAGTAAGTTTGATAGGATGTGCGCAACGAGGGGGTAGATGGTTACCACTTGATTTTGTTTCTGACCCGCACTCGCAGCCAGATTGATATTGCAGCAAAGGACATGACGATGAGCATAAACACCAATACGGAGCCGTACTGCATGGGCTGGGTGTATTCAGATTGGGGAATGCGCCCCGCCACGGTGTAGATGTGATAAGGCAGGGCTTGAGCGGAGCTTTGGAGAAAATCGAGAAACTTATCGAAGCCGGTAGATTTCAAGCCTTCCCATGGCAGCTCTGATTTTTCAGCAACCGCCGCGGTGAACATAATCGGGGCAGTTTCACCTGCTACCCGGGTAATGCCCAATACGGAGGCCGTTAATATCCCCGGAAATGCGTAGGGCAGCACAGCTGTGCGGATGGATTGCCATTTGGTTGCTCCGAGAGCAAGAGAAGCCTCTCGAAAGCCCATCGGAACAGCTCGTAAGGATTCTTCGCAGGAGGTGATAATCACGGGAAGTACCATCATGGCGAGGGTGAAGCCTCCGGCAAGGATTGATGTGCCCCAGCCTTGAAGCGATAACCAGATCCAGCCATCGTAAATGAGTCTGGAGCCCTCGGCCGTGGCGACAGTACTGAGCTCACTGCTACTGAGGTCGGATTTCCCAGCCACGTAAATCTGTTGTTGTTCGATCATGCGCAATTCAGGTTCTGAGCCGAGTTTGACGAGTGGAACCATCAAGGTGCTGGAAGCCTTGGGGGTAGATGTCACACATGGGGCTAGGATGACAAAGAGACCCAAGCCAAAGAGACCGAACACGATGGAAGGAACCCCCGCAAGGTTGAGCATGGCCAGCCGGATTGTTTTTACGAATGTGCCTGCTCGGGCATACTCATTGAGGAAGATGGAAGCTGCAATACCCGTGAAGAGAGCAACCATCATGCAAATAATGACGAGTAGACCTGTGCCCACAATCGGGCCGACAACGCCCCCTCCTGAGTAGGAATGGGTTTCCTCGCTGGTGGTGATGAATTTTCCAGTGGCTTCGTTAGCCGTGGCAATGCTCTCCCGATCCTCGGTATCAAGCAGGATTTCGGCGTCTTTGGTAATATCAAAGCGGATGAACGGGGTTTTATTGATTGTTGTGGATTGGTTTGCCGTTTTCAGACCGGGATTAGATAAAGTAAGTGTTTGCCAGAATGTTTTTGGGACCTTGAGGCCTGTGATGTCCTCGTTGATAACAATAGCGCCTTTCTGCGGGTTATGAAGGTGCTGGGCGCCGTATTTTTCAAATACGGCTAGTGCCGCAGGAGTGGTGACATGATTGCCGCCGGTTAAGAGGAAGTCATGAAAAACTTGGGTGTATGGAACCTCCTCCTCGTCCTTGAGTGGCAGTGTGCCACGCTCTTCCTCATCAAAGGCCGTGAAGTAGAGGTCTGCTGAAACCGTAATGGTCTGTTCCTCGGGGATGATGGTTTGGTTGATTTTGTCCGGTTCATCATCAGCGAAGGTCTGGCGCATCTTGAAGATCAGCTCGGTAGGCACCAGAGCGTCATGTGCAGGCTTGCCGATGGGATAATCCCCAGCTGCGACCGTTACTTTGTAATTGTTGAGCTCGATATTACGTGTGGTGACATCAGCCGGAAGAATTTTGGGATCAGAAGCAACAAGGGCTGCAAAATCCTCTTTTATCATGCTGATTTTCTTATCGGCATGTAATTGGAAGCCAACAAGAGCGTTGGTGTCGCGCTCGGTGTAGATGACGTAAAAATCAGGATTCAAGCTTTCAAGCTCTCCGAGATATCCTTGCCCTATGCGTGAACCGGTCAATAGATCAAAAGTGATGAATTCGGTAGGCTTTTCAAACTCAGTTACATTGGCAAGCCATTGATCAGCATTGGGATTGTTAGCGAGAAGCCCCTCAAAGTTTTTAGCCGGTATTTCAACTCCTTTGCTTTTTTCAACTTGGGTAACAATCAAGGTTTGGGGTTTCTTGGTGAAAAAAGACCAGCCTTTTTGCCAGAGGACGGGTGCTCCTTCGTAGATGATCTTGCCGAAGATTCCAAATGCGGCAAGGATGATCGAGTAGGTGAACACAATGAGGATCAGCCTTGTTACAGTCTCCTTGGTGTTGAGGCTGTTGCGTTGTTTACAGAACGGATTGTTTTTTGAAGCCATGGGTCTGTAGCGAGAAATGATGCGGGAGTCAGGAGTGTTTGCTGAGACGTTTAAGAGTCGTTTGAGCGATGTAGTTCAAACTTAGTGCGATGACAAAGAGCAATAGGCCGACCATGAACAAGGCGCTCCAGTGGAGGCTGCCCTGTTCAACTTCACCGATTTCCTGAGCCATGATGCCCGTCATTGAGTGTGCCGGGTCAGAGATTGAGTCCGGAATGGCGATACGCCCGCCCATAACCAACAGGACGACCATGGTCTCGCCGATGATACGGCCAAATCCCAGTAGCACTGCTGCAATGATTCCCGAAGCACAACTCGGGATGATGACTTTGATCACGGTTTGCAGGTCGGTAGAGCCCAGAGCCAGTGCAGCCTCCTTGTAGGCTTTGGGAACGTTATTAAGTGCGTCTTCGGCTAATGTGAAAACCGTCGGTATGGACATCAGGGCTAGAAGAATGCCGGCAGTGAGAATTGTTTTATCTTGTTCCACTGGGAAACTTGGTATCCAACTCAGTAGCGGGCTCTGAGAATACTCCTGGATAAGTGCGCCCACGACAACGACACCAAGGAAAGCCATGACAATGGACGGGATGGCGCCAATGAACTCGACAATGGGTTTGATCCAACGCTGTTCGAACGGGGAGGAAAGGCGGTTGACGTAGATGGCACCACCTACTGCGAAGGGTACGGCTAAAACGATGGCGACAAGTGCCACAAGAAATGAGCCCATGAGCAAAGGAAGTACTCCGTAGAAATCCTGCCATGATGAGTTCGAAACCCATTGAGTCCCCATGAAAAATCCTGCCATGGACTGACCAATGGTCACGGGGCTTTTGTGTGACCAGGTTTCCATCTTTTGGCGTTTGGCCTCCACGAGGGGGAAAAATGAGCTGCCGAGGGATTGGATTTTTTCCAGTCGCTCCCGGGCTTTGCTACCCTCAAAAGCCTCACTGCCCGGCATCGATTGAAGTGCCTTGCGGGTTTGCTCCACCAGAGCATCCTGAACGACCAGATGCTCATCGAGTGACTCATAGAGTGGTCTGTTCAGACGCTCGTATTCGGGGGTTTCAGTGAGGATGCGCTCTGCCTTGATCAGGTCCATTTGGCGGTCCTGCTCGTTTTGTGCCAGTTTTGCCTTGATGAGCTGGGCTTCCTGTCGCTCTGCCGCCGTGGAGTGAGTTTCCGCCTGTCCCTTGTTGTCCGATGCGATAAGCCGGTATTTTTTCAGATAGCTGTTGAAGGGGGTTTGAGGTGCAATTAGCATCTGCCGAGCCTCCGCAAGTTGTTGCATGTGGGGCAGGGCGAGGATTTGCCCGGTTTTTTCAGCCTCGGTTTTTCGAATGCCTTTGATGAAGTCGCTTGTTTTTCCTGTGATGATATTACTCACCACCGAGGAACGAATCCCCTCCAAATGCTTATCTTCAGTCAGCAGGCTCCTGTTATCAAGGTCAGAGTAATGAATATTGCGCAGAGTATCTTCCGCACGCCGCCGCAGGGCTTGTGTGGCATCTTCAAGGCGTGTATTGGCCATGTCCAAGTCTGCTTGCACAAGTGGTTCAGTTGATTGGATTTTATCGACATTGCTCTTGGCTCGCTGGAGTTCTTTACGCTCATACACGAGTTTTTTCTGAGCCTTGCTTTTAAAGTCACTATGGACAGCCTCCAAATCATACAGGGCTCCGAGGCGATGCTTGAGCTCGTAGGCAGGGACTTGGCTGGCGAGTGAAGAGAGCTCTTTTTGTGCCTCAAGCTGGTCTGAGGCGTAGTCTGTAAATTCCTGACCAGAGAGCCGATAGAGTGTCAGGCTTTTTTGATACTGGGGGAGGAAATTCCAGGCGTGATAAGCCAGAAAGCCAACAATCAAAAAAATGAGCACAACTGCCATTGTGGCGTTACCTCCAAAGAAGTATTTAATGGCCTCCTGCTTACCAATTCCAAGTATTTTGAATCCGTTGGATTTACCGAACGGAGTCACTTTGGAAGACTGCTTTGTTGGGCTCATGCTAGTTGAAGAGAGAGGGGCAAAACTTGATCAATCAGATTTTGTAATAAAGCACCGCACAGAGCTGAATGCCTGTGCGGTGCTGAGGCGAAGTTTCGTAGCTTGGTTACTTCTGGAGAGGTTCGGATGGTGTTGTCCGATATGCTTACTGAGCTGGTATAAAACCAACCTTGGTGACCACTGCAGCAGCCTCAGTAGCACTGGTAGCCCATTGGATGAACTTTGCAGCTTCACCGGTGGGCTCACCCACTGTGTAGTAGTAAAGGTTACGAGATAGGGCATAATCACTTGCTTTTGCAGGAGTTGGGAGCACTCCGTTTACTGACGCAGGAGCGATGCCGTCGGCTTTGACATAGGCAAGACCGACATATCCAATGCCATTTACATCGTTGGCCACAGCATCAGCGATCTGTGTGTTGCCAGCCATTTTCTGGGTATTCTTCCCGTAGTCTTTTTTGCTCATGGCGAGCTTCTGAAAGGTCTTGTAGGTCCCCGACGCCGTGTTGCGAGTGTAGGCATTTATTTTGCCGGCTTTGCCGCCGATTTCGGACCAATCGGTGATAGCGCCTGTGAAAATCCCTTCGATTTGTTCCTGAGTTAATTCCTTCACGCCATTGGCTTCGTTGACGATGACTGCGATCATGTCAATTCCGGCGATGTGCTCAATAAGCTCCTGTCCTTTGGTGGCAAATTTGTTTTTCTCTATCGCTTTTACGGCGCGAGAAGACATGCCGAAGTCAGCAGTGCCATCCAGAAGAGCGGTGAAACAAGATGACGAGCCCTCTGCCGCGATCTCGAAATTAACGTTGTTGCCGGCCGCCTTGTAGGCCTCAGCAAGTTGGGGTACCATTTTGGCTCCGAGTGTATCAGATCCCTTGATTACGATCTTGGATTGTGCATGGACGGTAGTGCAAAGAGCAAGACCGGTGAGCATAGAGGTGGCTGATTGGATCAGTTTCATATTTAGGTTGTTGTTTATGGTTGTTACTGTTGAGCTGTCATTTTTGTCAGCTGCGGTGATTGTTTGGCACGAGGCGCGGCTGATGGCAAAAGATGACATGTTACAATTCTGACACATGAATGATTAAGTGTGACCTTATCGTCACATATCAGGTTGTGTGTTTGCACCGTAGCTAGTATATGTGGAGCTTGTTATGCAGACTGTTTTAGTCATTGAGGACGAGGGGGACATTGCCGAGCTTGTAGCCTTCAACCTTGAAAGATCCGGGCTTAAGGTGGAGAAAGCTGCTGATGGGCTACAGGGCTTGGGGCTCGCGCAATCCCTGTTGCCGGACTTGATTGTGCTGGATTTGATGATGCCGGGTATGGATGGCATCTCTCTGTTCAAAGAGTTAAAACGTGAGGCTGCAACGCGTATAATCCCGGTCATCATGCTTACCGCGCGTGGGCAGACAGAGGACAGAATCATGGGCTTGGAAGTGGGTGCGGATGACTACATGACCAAGCCATTCAGTCCCAAGGAGCTGTTGTTACGCGTCAAGAATCTTCTAAAGCTTACAGGGCGAGTGTCGAGTGGTGCCGAGCTTGAGTGCGGACCATTTCGATTTATCAAAAACTCGCTGCACTTTTATGTCGATGGCGAAATGGTTGAACTCACATCCACCGAGTTCAAGCTCATGCTTTACTTGTGCGAACGGACAAACAGACCTTGCTGTCGCCATGATATTCTGGTGGACGTCTTGGGTTACAGCGGGGAAGTATACAGCAGAACCCTTGACACTCACATGAAGCGGTTGCGCCGCAAACTGGGAAATCGAGTAGATCTTCTGGAAACAGTTCGAGGGGTAGGCTATCAAGTATGCATACCCGCCACCTAGTGAGGCTATGCTCGAAATTACTCTCTCAATTATTTTTGTTCTGCTCCTCTGGATCATTTTCCAGCAGTATCGGAGAAAGCAACAATTGCTTGAGGATCAGATTGAGAGGCAACGACGTAATCGTGAGGCCCAAAAAGAGCTTGTGAGAGAACGCGATCAGCTTCTCGATGCCCTAGGTGATGCGTTTTTGTTAGTCGATGACACTAGTCAAATCATCTTTGCCAATGAGTGTGCTCGTGAGTTGGTCAAGGGGCGTAGACTTATCGGCCGCAGTATCATGGAGGCGTTTCTGGATGATAAATTGTCCATTGCCATTATGAAATGTATCCGGACGGGCAAGCCGATGCAGGAAAGGGTTGTGTTGCATTCCACATATACTCCGCTCGGTTCTGCCAGCAAGCAGGGTGTCACTGCATGGGTAATCGACGCAGCCCCCATGGAGAGTGACGTAGAAGAAGGGCTTACGCGCGTTGTCATCCGCGATATCACCACGGAATATCAAGCGGATCAGGTAAGGCGCGACTTTGTTGCCAATGCATCCCACGAGCTCCGCACTCCAATGGCTATCATTAATGGCTATTTGGAAAATTTACTTGATGACGACCTGCTGGAAGAGCCCGAGGTGGCCAGGAAATTCCTAGTGACCATGGATAAGCACGGCAAACGAATCGCCCGGCTGGTTGAGGATATGCTCATGATCTCCAAGATGGAATCGGGTGATGCGATGCTACTTAAGCGCGAGGATTTTTGTGTGAGGGAGTGTATTCAGGATGTGCGTGATAGGCTTGAACCGATGATTGGCAGGCAAGACGCTGTTCTGGATATCTCAGTGATCCCATCCGGCCTGAAGATGAGGGCTGATCGCTTTTACTGGACGCAAATTATATTCAACTTAGTGGAAAATTCGCTCAAACAAAACCCTGATTCACCGCTCAAGGTGAGAGTCACAGCCGAGGAGGGTCAGGGGGAGATCAAAATATCGGTCTGTGACGATGGCGTTGGTATTCCTGCTGATGATTTGCCCTATATTTTTAAACGGTTCTACCGAGTCGAGAAACATCATTCACAAAGTGAGATCAAGGGGACAGGTCTTGGGCTCTCTATCGTGCGTAGGGCTATTGAGGCTCACGGAGGAAGCATCGAGGCCCGATCAACCCCGGGCCAGGAAACCTGTTTTGATATTCGCGTTCCTGAGTATACAGATCAGGACGAGGGTGAGCCTGTCTAGTGATTCATCACTGATCATACAGCACAGCGTTTTTTACAGCGTGAGCGGCCGTGGCGAAGCACGCCTGCATGAGATAGCCCCCCGTGGGCGCCTCCCAATCGATCATTTC
>JBDQHQ010000071.1:0-9829 GCA_040264795.1 Akkermansiaceae bacterium
CTTTCAAGGAACGGTAAACTTCCACGGTGAAGTCCACGTGACCTGGAGTATCAATGATGTTGAACCGGTGTGGTTGGTGCTGTTTATCACTACCCTCCCAGAAACAACTTGTAGCAGCGGACTGAATAGTGATGCCACGCTCAGCCTCTTGCTCCATGAAGTCGGTGGTAGCCACACCGGTTCAACATCATTGATACTCCAGGTCACGTGGACTTCACCGTGGAAGTTTACCGTTCCTTGAAAGTCCTTGACGGAGGCGTGGGTGTTTTCTGCGGATCAGGTGGAGTGGAGCCTCAGTCGGAAACGAACTGGCGCTACGCCAACGAATCCGAAGTGGCCCGTATTATTTTTGTGAACAAGCTCGATCGTATTGGTGCTGATTTCTATCGTGTTGTTGACCAGGTCAAGAATGTGCTTGGAGCCAAGCCACTCGTGATGGTTCTGCCCATCGGCATTGAGGATGACATGACAGGTGTGGTCGACCTATTGACCCGCAAAGCATGGATCTGGGATGATTCAGGCGAGCCCGAGAACTACTCGATCGAAGACGTGCCCGCCGACATGGCTGACAAAGTCGAGCAATATCGTGCCGAGCTCATCGAGATGGCTGTTGAGCAAGACGATGATCTCATGATGGAATACCTTGAAGGCAATGAGCCTAGCATCGAGGACATCAAGAAATGCATTCGCAAGGGAACCATTGCTTTGGATTTCTTCCCTACCTATTGCGGAACGGCATTCAAGAACAAGGGTATCCAGCTCATACTGGATGCCGTGATCGACTACCTCCCCTCTCCCACCGAGGTTGACCCCCAGCCCGAGGTTGACGAAGAAGGTAACGAGACCGGAGAATTTGCAATTGTCGACCCGGACCGTCCTCTCCGCGCACTCGCATTCAAAATCATGGATGACCAATACGGAGCCCTCACCTTTACCCGGGTCTACTCAGGGAAACTGGAAAAAGGAATGACCGTGCTCAACACTTTCACCGGCAAAACTGAGCGGATCGGGCGCATCGTAGAAATGCACGCTGATGAGCGTATTGAGCTTGAAGGTGCCCAAGCAGGCGACATTGTTGCCCTTGTCGGCCTTAAGAATGTCCAAACTGGTCATACCCTGTGTGATCAGGACCATCCTGCCACACTCGAACCCATGGTATTCCCCGACCCCGTGATCTCCATGGCTGTTGCCCCCAAGGACAAGGCCAACGCTGAGAAACTTGGTGTCGCTATCGGCAAGATGGTCAAAGAAGATCCATCCTTCCTCGTTGAAACGGACCAAGACTCTGGTGAGACCATTCTCAAGGGAATGGGCGAGCTTCATCTCGACATCAAAGTGGACATTCTCAAGCGCACGCACAAGGTGGAGGTGGAAGTAGGCAAACCTCAGGTAGCCTACCGGGAAACCATCACCAAGCGTATCGAGGACAGCTACACCCACAAGAAGCAGTCTGGTGGTTCCGGTCAATATGGTAAAATTGACTATGTTATTGAGCCTCTCGACCCCGAATTGGGTATCGATTTCGAATTCGAATCAAAGGTTGTGGGCGGCAATGTTCCCAAGGAATACTGGCCTGCCATTGAAAAAGGCTTTCGTCTATCCAAAGACAACGGTGTTCTCGCTGGTTTCCCATGCTTGAACTTCAAGGTCACTCTTGCTGATGGTGGTTTCCATGCTGTGGACTCATCCGCTGTTGCCTTTGAGATCGCCGCCAAAGCAGCTTACCGGCAGTCCATTCCGAAAGCAGGCCCACAGCTGCTCGAGCCTATCATGAAGCTCGATGTCTTTACCCCCGAAGACAATGTCGGTGACGTCATTGGTGATCTGAACCGCCGCCGCGGCATGATCAAGGAGCAAGAACGCACCCCCACTGGCATCCGGGTCAAGGCGGATGCACCTCTGAGCGACATGTTCGGCTATATCGGCGACCTGCGCACCATGACCTCAGGTCGTGGTCAGTTCTCCATGGAGTTCTCGCATTACGCGCCATGTCCGAAGAACGTTGCCGACGAGGTAATCGCGGAAGTTAAAAAACGCGAAGAGGAAAAGAACAAGTAAGCTTCTCACTTCAAAAATCCAACCAGACGCCGATCCGAAAGGGTCGGCGTTTTTTTCTGTCTGGGCCCGACGGATTATCCAGACACGGAGACGCCGACTATCCCAATTGCTTACTAAAAACCCGTGAATCACGGCCACTGTCAATGAGCTGCTCACGCCGCACATCTGGGATGTTGTCTGCAGACGCCTCTGTGTAAGCCAGTAATTCTTTGAAGAAAGCCGAGGCACGGTTCGTCAGTGCAAACACCGTTGATACCCCAAGCTCGCAAGCCTGTTGCTCAGCATGTTTGACTAGCTCAGTACCGTAGCCCAAGCCCTCGTGGCTTTGCTTGACATACAAACACGCAACTTCAGCAGCATCTTCTCCGGGGTAATCCAATAAAGCCACCGACCCAACCACATTGCCGTCTATCTCCATAACCGAGTAACGTGCCAGATTACTGAGAACGTCAGCAAAATCACGTGGCACGAGGCAATCATTTCTTACCGAGCGTCCGATCATGCCAAGAAGCTCTACAATATCCTCCTCACGCAATGGACGTATGACCCGGTAGCTGTCCGCGTAAACCATGGTTCCTACACCTTCATTGGAGAAAAGTTCGGCAAGAAGTACGCCGGGACATGAACCATCCAAAAAGTGCACACGATCAATTCCGGCATGACAAACCGCAGCTGCAGCATGAAGAGTCTCAGGCATGGATGAGTCGATATCACTGGCACGCATGGCACCCTGGGGTAACACCTTACCTGCTCCCTGAAGACAAACCAATTTGACCACAGAGAGTGAGTGAGCAAGATCAGCGAATTCTTTTGAGAGTGGATCCTGACCACCCAGATCAAAGATCACTGCTTGCCCCCGCTCCAGTGAGGTGAGTATTTCTGACGGTTCTGATGTGCTAATGGCAGGCTTTTGAGCAAATTTCAATTCAACCTCCGCAGCACGGTCAAGCAGATCATCTTCCGTGTGCACATTACTACAAATGACAAGCTGAACTCCTATATTCTGCAGGCTAACAAGGTCCAGCATCGTTTCCGCAAGAGCCGGAACCGGCGCATCAATAACGATGACGAAAAGCTTACCACGGAATTGTGGCACGTATTGCAAAAGACCTCTGACATCTCCCCAGGACATAAATAGTGTATGAATTAATCGTAAACGTTTCCAGCCTAGTGCTGGTGAATCGCTGCCAGGTGAGCCTGATGCGGGACAAGATTCTTCCATGTTTCATCACCGGCTGCAATCATTCTCTGGATATCCCGACCGGTGTATTTGAGTAACTCCTTATCCCCACATGGAATGGCTTTAATCATACCGTTTTCACGAAAGTAGCGGTAAAGATGCTGAAGGTTTTCGGGAGCATTGAAATTTTCAGCCGTTACCAACTCACCGGATTTTCGATTTCCCCACGGATAAACGTAGAGCGACAGCCCGTGCTTGAAGAGTCTTCCAAACGACTCGAGGATTCCCCCGGCCAGTTGCTCCGACCACTTGGCTTTAAATAACTCATTAAGCAGCCCAATGCTAAGCACAATGCCAATGGGGCTACTTGTGTAACGGGTCAAATAGCTGGCAATGCGGTGGAATTCAGGACACCTGGAAACCAGCACCGTTTTTCCCAGTGCTTGCAAGGCATCAGCACGATCCAAAAATGCGAGATGATCGACGCGGTCCGAATCATCATGGTCATGATCTTTACGCAACAAGTTGTTCATGGAAATCTCACACAACTCAACCACCTTGCCTTGTTGATCATCGGCCAGGACTTTGTTGAATTCGTCACGAGTCTGACAAAGCATATCAAGGTGTAGATTAGTAACGGGATCAAAACTTCCGCGCAAAAGGATGATGGGTTTTTTGTAGAGGGCCTCAGCAGGCTGGACGACCTCTCCGTCGGGCAAAAACATGGCCGCATCCGTCAGTCCGCTCTGAACAAGCTGGAGGTGACATAAGCGGTTATCGATCATCTTAAAGCCCTCACCGCTGAATTTGAGCATATCCACTTCGACACGATCTTTGGTCAGACCATCCATGAGTGACTCGACAAAGAGAGACAAACGCTCCCTGTGATAAAATGCGGCATAAATGAGATTCACCCCGATGATTCCAAGCGCTTCCATTTGGTCGAAATTTTCATCATCAAGCAAGCGCACATGAATGAGGATTTGGCAAGGGTCCTGCCGAGGCCTGAGTTGAAGCCTGATACCCAACCATCCATGGCACTCTCCCGTGTCCTTGTAGCCACGAGCTCGCACCGTGTTCGAGAAGCTAAAAAAAGCGGAAGTCTCACCACGTTTCTCGTCCAAGCGTTCCACAAGCAGGTCATGCTCATACTCCAGCATCGCATTGAGGCGATCACGCGAAACATAGCGCTTAGACTTGCCATAAATGGCGTCACTCATGGTCATGTCGTAAGCTGAGATGGTTTTTGCCACCGTGCCTGCTGTGGCAGATGCGCGGAAAAACCAATTGGCTACCTCTTGCCCTGCGCCAATCTCGGCAAAAGTGCCATACTTTTCATCATCAAGATTGATTCGAAGTGCCTTGTCGTAAGTGGAGGGTATTTCCCTTGTTTTCATGATGACATTAGAGGTGCTTGTTTGCGCCTGGGGATTTATCGAGAGGGTATATCCTCCTCATCCTTGTTAACTGGAATTGGGCGCACCCACCCCGTTTGCACTTGTTCAATGATAGCTACCTGATTATCCGCCACACTATTCTCCGGATAACTGATCTTGAGAGTTGCAATAACTTCGTCCTCCCTAACAAGATCCGCCATAAAACGATGAAACTGCGGCTGACCTCTGTCTATATAACCGTAAATAGATCTGTCAAAATCAGGGTGTGTCAGCGTTACCGCGAACCACTTGAAATCATCATTGAAGAATCGGTTATAGTAGTTGACCCGCTTGCATTTAACCCTCACCTCGACCGGCTTGGTAGGCCGCAGATCAAACAGGTCCTCCCACATTACCGATGACCACCCGACCCAGCTCTCCCAATCAACTAGAAAACCATTTGCAGACTGTTCCAGTGAGATCTTTTTCGTCATGTAATCATCCAGTTGAGCCTCCATGGTGACGATACCATTTTCAATATTCACCTCATTGATATCGATGTTTCTCAGCCCCGGTGTGACCCATGGATTTCTGGCATACCACTCACGCAAACGAGGTATTGAAATTTCCGGAGTTCGAATCAACCTCTCCAAATCAGACTCTGTTTTGGCCTCAAGAAACTCAGTCGCTACCAATTTGGCATCCTCGATGATTTGCCTTCGGTCTGCTTTTTGCTCTTTGGGTTGATCCGGCTTCTTGGTCGGAACCACTGGGGCAAGCACCTCCTCTGGTGAATCAAGCTGATCTTTTTGTGCTGGAACATCCACACCAAGGGACTGGATGATCAACCAAATGCTAACCGCTACAATACTAACCCCTAGTAGGGACCCACTGAGTATCCAAGTGGTGGCATTGATCGGCTCAGGCATATTGGTCAGGCCTTCTTGCTCCCAAACAGGCATACCTTGAGGATTCTCTTCCTCATCATAAAAATCATCTGCTTGCCCTGGTTCCAGGTCGTCCAGATCCTGCGGAGGAGAATGTTCATGAAGCCGAGATGAATCCGCGGTTTCACCAGACAGCTCTAAATCTACCCCAGCGCCTGTTAGGTGAGCCGAATCAGAAATTTTACGGTAAACAGATTGACTATCCTTGGGTTTACGGAGTCGGGCACTAATCGCCATTTTACGCTGCTCGGCACTCGGTATTTGGAGAAGATGGGCACAGGCTGGACAGACGGCACCTGAGCCCTTGTGGTCCATGGGCACACGAAATACAAATCGGCACACAGGACATATAAGCCCGCTCCAACTTTGCTTTCCTTCAGCCACCTCAGGCATGGAAAAACAATGTTACAGAGAAGCAGAAAACTCAAGCCAGCAGTTGAGCTAAATAGAGATGGCTTGCCCAATGATCCCGAGCCTAATCTTCACGAATTTCCACACGCGGAGGAAGATCCAGAACAATGCCAGCAGCTCTGTCTTCATCATCGAGCTGGTCAAAGTTGATGAAAAACCCATCGTTGGCAGCGCTCTGGGCTTGCCGTGGAGCAAAGTCCGGCTGCTCAGTGCCATAGGGATCACTACCTAGCAAAACCGGTTGCTGTGGCTGAACGGGTATAGCATGAACGTTGGCTTGTGATTTGTCATTGGTGTTCATGTCATAGAACTTGGCAATGTTGGGATCAACCACACCATGCACATCACAAAAACCTGTCGGCTGTGAGCCCTGGATGAAAAATTCACTTGAGGCAGTTGATTCCCATGACTCAGCACCAGTGAGGGCATTACGGTGAAATTTCTGACAATAGGGCGTGGCTTGTAGCCCGGACACATCACAAATATTACGAGTAAACACGGTGCTTGGCTTTTTGAGAGCGCGGCCTGCAAAATCAGGCAACGCTGCATTCATGGCTTTCACCCACACAGGCAGCAAGGTTTCCCTGCTGAAGGCGGCAGGATAAATGGCTTTCCTTGAACCATGAACGAAACCCATCCACAAACCGCAGGTGATGCGGCTGTTGTATCCGACAAACCAATTATCCGCAAAGTCATAGCTAGTCCCTGTTTTAGCTGCAAAAGACGCATCATCAGCCAGTTTTTCGATACCTGATTCACCTGTGCCATGTTCCAGAGCACTCTGCAGCATGCTATGCATGATATAGGCGATTTCATGACTGATAATGCGTTTGCTGCTCTCAGCATCTGAATTCTCTGATTGATAGCGAACGACTCCCTTCGGCCCGACAACACGGTCAATAAAATAGGGTGCTTTTGGTGCCAAACCCGCTCTGGCAAATACAGCGTATGCATGAACCATTTCAGGTAAAGAAACGTCATCTGTTCCGACAAGCATTCGTGCAAGAAGCTTGGTCTCTTTAAGCGAAAGACCAAACTTACGGGCTGTCTCCCTGACATGCCCCAACCCAATATCTTTCCCGAGCCGAACTGTCGCCGCTATTTTGGACACTTCCAGTGCACGGCGCATGCTGATTTCCCCCTCATACTCCGGCTGCAAAGATTCAATACCCCACTCCCCCAGAATTCCCTCGCGCCCGTCTACCATCACTGCACGGTTATCCATGGGCCGATCAATCAGCCTGGATGCCGGAGACATCCCCTTTTCCAGAGCCGCAGTGTAAATAAACGGGAAAAACGCCGTGCCCGGTGGCTTGCTGCCCGACAAGACAAAGTCATACTGACTGTGGCTAAAATCCCTGCCGCCCACGTATGCCAGAACCGCTCCATTGTCATGGTCGATCATGTAGCCGGCACCCTGCAAGTAATTGGGTTTACCATCTCGCTTTCGATAGGATTCGTAGAGTGGCTGCCGGTAATGTTCATGTGCTTCAGCAATGGATAGCTGCCTTAAAAGGCTTTTTTCCATTGCGCGCTGCACATCCAGATCAATGGTAGTAAAGATCTTGAACCCACCCTCGGTGAGAGCTTTTTCACCAAGACGGGAGCGAACTGCATCCCCGATCCGGTCGTAGAGATGAGACGTGCCACGTTGAATCGGCTTGGGGTTCACCATAACAGGAGTGTCGATGTATATCTTGCCCTCTTTAGATGAGAGAAAACCCTCATCGACCATTCTTTGCAAAACCTGATCACGCGCTTTTTTGTTCGCTTCGACATTGTTGAGCGGAGAAATTCTGGTCGGGTTTTTGATGCATCCCACCAGGGATGCGCATTCCATGGCATTCAGGTCACGTGGCTCCTTGCCAAAGTAACCGAGTGCAGCTGATCTGATCCCATAAAAACCACTGCCAAATGGAATACGGTTAAGATAAAACTCGAGGATATTCTTCTTGCTGTAAACTTTTTCAATTCGAAGGGCGAGATATGCCTCAACAGCCTTGCGCTCCAGACCACCTTCTCCCCTCTTATCAGCTTCCTGTTTGAGGTGAAACGCGTTCCTCGCCAGCTGTTGAGTAATCGTGCTGGCCCCCTGGGTCTGGCGCCCGGCTTTGAGGTTTAAATAGAGAGCGCGCATCACACCGATGCGATCAACTCCATCGTGCTGGAAAAAGCGCTGGTCCTCACCTGCAACCAGCGCATTGATCATTACCTCCGGAACATCTTCGATGCTTATTTTGTCACGATTCTCGACAAAAATACGGCCCAGCTCACGGCCCTTGCGATCCAGGATAAGACTTTTAACCTCTACATCATCGATTTTATCGAGATCATAAATTTCGGCACGCTCACGAAACTTCTTGGTCTTCTGCTCAAACACAACATATCCCAGCAGTCCCAGGATCAGGCACATGACAAAAAGATATATCAGCCATTTAAGCTTGAAGAATCGCTTTTTGCGGCGCTTGTTGCCCTTAGTGCGAGGTGTCTTGCCCCTATGGATATCCTTTTCAACCATTACTAAAAGATGTTCAATGGCAGCGGAAGCATCATGAATGCCACCCTCCATAAAACGATTCACACTCATAGCCTCAGAAGGAATCAATGGCAACCCCTGCTTTCACAAACAAATCGAATCCACTGTCAGAAAAAATACGCTTTCTGATCCAGCAGAATGGTCCGATTTCATTTCGCGATTATATGGAAATGGCCCTGTTTGATCAGGAGTTCGGCTACTACACCTCAGACACTACCAGGGTTGGCAAAGACGGCGATTTCATCACCAGTGTGAGTGTTGGACCTTGTTTTGGATTGATTCTAGCCAGAAGACTCATCGCATTCTGGGAGCACAGTGGCAAACCGGGAACTTTCTCGATTATCGAGCCCGGAGCTCACAACGGCTCGCTTTGTGCAGACATCCTCGGAGAAATACAAACTCATTGCCCTGAGTGCTTTAAAGCGACGAGGTATCATTTGGTGGAGCCTGGTGAGGAGATGCACAAAGCTCAGAAAGATAGGTTATCGGATAATTTTGGGGCTAAATGTAAGATGCACCACTCGCTTGATGAAATCCGTGTCGACCATGGCGCTCTGATCTCCAATGAGCTCATCGACGCCTTCCCTGTTGAGTTGATTCAATTCAAAGACGGAGATTGGTCGCAGATCTATGTCGATGAGTGTGACGAGGAGCTCAAATTTACCCACCAGACCCCCTGTGATGAGGCGCTCGTCCATTTTTGCCGCAACCTGGGTGACCAATTTCCAGATCAATACCTCACGGAGTATAATCCCGGTATTGGCAGCTTCGCCAGCGAGGCCTCCCAAGCACTTGGGTCAGGACTCATGATCACCATTGATTATGGCCACGAGGCTAAAGACTACTATCATCCGAGTCGTAGCACGGGAACGCTCCAGACCTATTATCGTCATCAGAAATCCGACAATCCGCTGGATTACCCGGGTG
This sequence comes from Akkermansiaceae bacterium, assembly GCA_040264795.1. Classification (GTDB taxonomy): domain Bacteria; phylum Verrucomicrobiota; class Verrucomicrobiia; order Verrucomicrobiales; family Akkermansiaceae; genus Oceaniferula. The sequence continues at coordinate 9,436 of JBDQHQ010000071.1, forward strand.
AACTCGACATCACCTGTCACGTGGATTTCTCCCGGCTTGTCGAGGAAGCTCAAAGCGCCGGTTTTTCCAACCCTCGTTTATCCAGCCAGTCCAGCTATCTGACACACAACGCCAAGGATTGGCTGGTTGGCATGGAGGCATCATCCGGTCAAGATCAGGAGTCCGTCGCGCTACTGCGCCAATTTCAAACGCTAACTCATCCTGCCATGCTCGGTACCAAGTTTATGGTGTTGGAGATGACCAAGACGTCCGGAGATTGATGAGCAAATTATTGCTATGACGATAAATACTTCCGCTATGCTTTGACAAATGCGGACTCTGACACTACACGCGCGGCATGGCGACAAAACGTATTCTCGTATCGGATCCCATCTCAGACAAAGGGGTTGAGCTA
>JBDQHQ010000072.1:0-9753 GCA_040264795.1 Akkermansiaceae bacterium
AGATCCCCGTATTGACGAAAGAAATCCCCCTGAACCTCGAGAGAATAAGAAAGTTCATCCACCGTGCCCGGTTCATCCTCGTAAATGGCACGTGACTTTTCTACCGCAGCCTTCGCCGTATTCTTGGCCTCTTCCCAGCGGCCAACTTTGCAAAGCTGCCTGACACGGTCATGCAACATATGTAATAGGTTGGCTGTTCCTGATTCCATTTTTCTAGTAGAGGGTAAATTGCACTTCAAATTAAAGCGATTTAATTTGAATGCAGTTAGTAAACACTATGTAAAACCCCATTGCGAGCTATAAATTATTGCAAGTTTCAATGGCCAATAGCATCCATACAGGAGGAGCGGCTCTTTGGTAAGCTGCCAAAAGCTTGCTCCAAGGCGATGAATGCACTGGAGCGATCATGCGCAACTCCCGACAAGCGGGCTAATTCATGCTCAAAATGCAAAACGCCGCGCTGGTCAGCACCCTGCTCTACAAGATAGCCCAAACCTCTTGCAAGAAGATCGTAGAGATCAGGAACCGGGTGGTCCGGCTCGGCCACATGCGCTAGCAGATCGACAAAATAAGATGCCACCAGAGTGTCTTTGTATCTCTTCCTCAGATTTTCACGATAATCCAAGACGGCTACCTCAGAGAGTGTATGCAATTCACTTTTCCGGCTACGCACCCAGTTGAGCTCCGCCTCAAAGAACAAATCCAGTTTGCCTGCCAACGGCCCCTTTGAGCGGCGCCCCCCCTTGGCGACTGTCTTGATCAGTCCCTGGTCACGAGTACACCAGTGCACGATCAAACTCGTTTCGGTGAGCTTGGTTAAGCGTATGATGATCCCCTCTGATTTTTCCATTCCCAGTGCGATCATGAGACCATTTACTGCACTGCGAAACAACAAATTAAGCCATATCCTTGCCCCGTTGCTTTTTCTCATTTGGAGTTTGAATCTTAAGCAACAAAGGCTATGAATCGCCCACGCATGAGTGAACACAATATCGCTGACCTCCTGGCGCTGGATACCGGGGCTCTGAAAAGCCGCTTGTCCGAACTCAGGAGGTATCTTTGACGTTCCAGCACTGGGAAAAAAACTCAACGAGTTTGACAACAAAATGTCTGCCCCTGATTTTTGGGACGATCCGGACAAAGCCCAAAGCGTAGTTGCTGATGCAAACCTCCTCAAGGGTCGTCTCAACCCTTATCTCGAGCTGGAGGCACGCAGTAACAATCTTGATGAAGTCATCGAGCTGGCCAAAGAGACGGATGACATAGATTTTGCCAGGGAGGCCAATAACGACTACCAAGCCATCATCAAGGAGTTGGACAAGTTCGAGCTCATCACTTTGCTCGACAAGCCTACCGATGGTGCCAATGCCTACCTTACCATTCAAGCCGGAGCCGGTGGAACAGAAGCCTGTGACTGGGCGGAAATGCTCCTGCGCATGTATACCCGGTGGGCAGAGAACAAGGGCTTCAACGTGACCAACCTGGACTATCAGGATGGAGATGGAGCGGGCTGCCGCACGGCATCACTCAAAATTGATGGGGCCTACGCCTATGGTTATCTCAAAAACGAGCGCGGGGTTCATCGCCTTGTGCGCATCTCCCCTTTTGACGCTGCAGGCAAACGCCACACCTCTTTCTCCGCGGTCGACGTCACCCCGGAAATATCCAATGACATCAATATCGAGATTCCGGAATCCGATGTTGATATCACCACTGCCCGCTCTGGCGGAGCAGGTGGTCAAAACGTCAACAAAGTCGAGACTGCCGTCATTCTCAAACACAAGCCGACAGGCATCATCATTCGGTCAACACAAGAGCGTTCACAATTGAGAAACCGTGAAAATGCCTGGTCATTACTGCGTGCAAAACTTTATCAAATTGAAGAGGACAAGCAACGTGCCGAGGCCGATCGTGAATACTCCGCTAAGGGGGAAATCGGTTGGGGTAGCCAGATTCGCTCCTACGTCTTTCAGCCATACCAAATGGTCAAGGACTTGCGCACGGGTGAGGAAACTGGCAATATTTCATCCGTAATGGATGGCCAACTCGACCCTTTCATCGAAGCCATGCTCAAAGGCAAAACACGTGACAACTAGTTGCAGACAGCACAGAATCGACACAATGACATCATGAGCACTGAGCGCACAGGCATCCTTCTTTTAGTATCGGGCCCATCTGGTTCGGGAAAAACCACCCTGTGCCGACGCCTGGCTGATGAGGGTGAAGCCATCTATTCCACCTCATGCACAACGCGCCCTCCCCGGGATGGCGAACGTGATGGCCATGACTACCATTTTCTCAGCCATGAGGCATTTCAGCAGAAAGTCCGTGATGGTCAATTCCTGGAATATGCCGAAGTTCATGGCAACTTCTACGGCACTCTCAAATCCGAAATTCTTGCTCATCTCACTTCCGGAACCGATGTAGTCATGGATATTGATGTGCAAGGAGCGGATCTGGTGCGCAGCTGTAAAGATGAGCACATTCATGCCTCTCTGGTTGATTTATTTGTCATGCCCAAGACAGAGAGCGAGCTGCTCGATCGTCTCGCCGGACGCGGATCAGATGCTCAAGATGTCATCGAGCTGCGGATGAAAAACGCTCTGGGCGAAATAGCCAACTGGCCAAAATACACCTACCGACTGCTCTCAGACACACGCGAACAGGATTACATGCAATTCAAGTCACTGCTCCTTGCTGAACGCCTGAAGGTCTCCAGACTCCAAAACCAGTAAATCTATCTCGTCAGCCAATGAAAACGATCATCTTGGGCATCACCGGATCCATTGCCGCCTACAAAGCTGCAGCCATTGCCTCTCAGCTGGTTAAAGATGGGCATCATGTCCATTGTGTGATGACGAAATCAGCTACCGAGTTCATTACACCCCTTACCCTTCAGGTCATTTCTCAAAATCCGGTATTGGTATCTCTTGAGGACGAAAAACAAGCTTGGAAACCGGGGCATATCGATCTTGCTGATCGCGCAGACCTCCTGCTTGTCGCTCCTGCATCTGCCAACACCTTGGGGAACTTTGCCAATGGCCTGGCTCCTGACCCCCTCTCGAGCATCTACCTTGCCACAAAAGCGCCCGTCCTCATCGCCCCAGCCATGAATGGCAAAATGTGGCAACATACTGCCACGCAGCGTAATGTTGCACGCCTGAGAGAGGATGGCTGCCATTTCATTGGCCCTGAGGAGGACGGCATGCTCGCATGTGGTTACTCAGGCCCGGGAAGACTTATGGAAGAGTCTGAGATCATTGACGCTGCAGCGAACTTGCTGCAAAGCTAATTTTAATCATTTTCCTGATGACCATACTCATCACTGCCGGCCCTACCCGTGAGGCTATCGATCCTGTCCGATTCCTATCTAACAGGTCTTCTGGAAAAATGGGTTATGCCCTGGCAAAAACAGCAGCTGAAGCCGGGCACCATGTGATTCTCATTTCCGGAATCACCCATCTTGATGTGCCAGACCGTGTCGACTACATCCCGGTGGAGAGCTCACAGGAAATGCATGATGCAGTGAGTCACTGGATTGGGAAAGCTGACATCGCTATCTTTGCTGCCGCCGTCGCAGACTACCGCCCTGGCAACATCAGTGAGCAAAAAATCAAAAAGGGCTCAGAGCTCTACACTCTGGAGCTGGTCAAAACTCCGGATATCCTTGGCTCTGTGCGTCAGGACTTCAAGTATGAGGGCGTCTTAATCGGTTTTGCAGCGGAGACAGAGAACATTGAGGCCAATGCCCGTGAAAAACTCAGCAAAAAGGGTTGTGATCTCATCGTTGCCAATGATGTTTCACGAAACGACATCGGCTTTGACTCCAATGAGAATGAGATACTCCTCGTCTTTCCAGATCGTATCGAACGGCCAGCCAAAGCGTCTAAAACCCACCTCAGTCGCCTCATTCTGGACTGTGCTACACAATTAGCTACGTCCGGAAACACTGATGAGCTCCCTAAGACGTGAGCATTCATGCTGCAGTGGTTCGGGCATATCTTCGAGCCTCCATGGCAAGCGGTAACGCCAATTCTTACCCCCGACGGTCCCGGGTATGTTAATGCGCTCTGTACTATCGATAAGGTCTGTGATCATCAAAGATGCGTAATCGGCGTTCGACTTCAGTAAGCGATCAAACAAGGCCCATTTCACTACCGGACCATACTCTGAATAAAAGTCGGCAGTTGCGCCTTTTGGTAAACCGGCAAAGTCACTCAGAAGCTCAAGCCCCCTCATTGCGCCCTCATGTTCAAGGCCACCCAGCATACTCTTGAGGGTATTCCACATTGCAGGAATGGATTCATGATCATGGGTGGCGTAAGTCGCAAAAGCACATTCGGGATAATGGGAACCCGGAACAGTTCTGCCATCACCTTGAACTTCCCAATGACAAACCTTGAAACCGGCAATGCCAAGATCCTCCATGTTGGGGCGGACATAATCCGGAACACATCCCAAGTCCTCACCCACCACTTCACCATCACCGGCAGCCTCCAGTACTACCTTCAGATACTTATCTCCATCAGCGAGATTTGTGGCCCTGTTCTTATCGGTGTCGTCTGGTCGCGGAAAAAAACAAGGCAGCGGACCACCGGTGATTTTCTTTGCCTGTTCTTCAGTTAAGCCGATAAATTCAGCATTGCGACTTGGCCGCCATGGAAAACTGTAGATCCGGTAAAAGCCGAGGATGTGGTCGATCCTAAAAATATGAAAAACATCGGTAAGCTTCTCAATTCTGCGGCGCCACCATGAAAAATCATCCTCTTGCTGAATATCCCAACGGTAAATGGGAATACCCCAATTTTGACCCCACTGACAGGCAAAGGCGTCATCCTTAAAGACGGTCTCAGGTGGCGAACCACCTGACAGGGAAAGGTCAAACCACTCTGGCTCAAAAAATACGTCAGCACTACTATAGGATATACCAATGGGAATGTCCCCCATGAGTTTGACATCGCTTTGCTCGGCATAATGTCTCAATTTGCGCCATTGGGAAAATGCGTGCCACTGAACCCATGCGTAATAAGAAAGCTGGCGCTCCACTTCTTCAACGGGAAGTGAGGCAATGTAGTTCTCCGCCTCGTCGGGTGTGTTGTAATCCTCTGGCCAGCATTCCCAATTCTCGGTTCCTGCGATTTCCATGAGCCAGCGGAATTTACAATACGGAACCAGCCACTCCGCTTCTTCGATACAAAACGCATCAAATTCTGTATTGGCAGACTCAACTGACCAGAAAGCATCAAAACCCTTGGCGAGCAAGCTCCACTTGGCCTCATAAACAGCCTCGTAATTAACAAGATTTTCCTCCCCTGATGCATGATCCAGCTTCTTGTTCACAGCCTCAATATCGCCGGACTTGATTTCCGGAATAGCATCCAAAGCAATTAAAAGAGGGTCCAAGGCCACGGAGCTGATGGCATTATAGGGGCTATTGTCTGAACCCGTCTCATTGATGGGTAATAATTGCAGAAATCCGACCTTGTTTGCCGCGGCCCAGTCCACCATTTGTTGCAGGGCAAGCGTATCACCAATACCCAGATCATTTTCCCTGCGCAGAGAAAAAACCGGAATCAAGACACCTAACCTCCTCAAGCGATCCATCGCAGCATTTGCCATGTCGGGTGATATGATACGGGTCAAGCTCTTAAGCAATACTAAATACTTCCAATCTCGATCATCTCCGCAATAGCCTCACCCAGTGATTAGCTGCTTGATATAAAACGGATGAAACATCAAAATGGTTGGCGTCATGAAATTCACAAAGCAGTCATATCATCTCTCAAGCGCTTCGGTATTTATCACTCTCATTACAGGGACCATTTTATCGATATCTTCCTGTGCACCTGACCCAACACTGCAACAACAAATGGATCAGGACATTCTTACCGCCGCAGAGGCAAGGAAACCCGGGGACAGCACTGGATCACAACAGGGCAGTGGCAGCAGAGCATGGGGCTACGGAGGCGTGTAGGTCGAGCTCGAAACTCAAAATCCCGCCTTCTCCCGATCAGCTCGATTGGTAAGCACATACATGCAGCATGCCATAGGCATGTAGATCATTCATGATCCTAGCGTCATGAACCGGGGGCTGGCTGTTTTGGTCTATGGCGCCAGACTAGGCACCATAGCGTGACCAGAAGATGTCATTGCCGGTCAGTGCTGCTACCAATGAATCCCAGCCACTTTCGGTAACGTCAACGCGTTTGGTGAGATCAAAGGTGATCTTGAGGCGTATGATATCCCTGTTGGACTCAGGAGTAGCTTCAAATTTTGCACCTGCGTGAGCCAATCTAAACAAGCCAGCGCATAGGTCGATACAAGCGTCCGGCGGAGCACTCTCGGTTGCTGTGCGGATTGATTCCAGATTTTTGGCCAATAAACGCGATGACAGGCTAAATTCAATACCTCCCTCAGTCTGAGAAATAAGTATGACGCCGGCATCACGCATGACACTGGACAGAGCTGAAAGGAAAGGCTTGATCTCTGCCTGGATGGACTCCACCGAGCCTGGCCAACCTCCCTTGGATTGCTCGTCTCCAATCCATTGGAAACATCCGAGCTCCTCAGTAACAGGACCAACAACATCAATGACTGGCACACTTTGGCCATAATCAAGACTGCCTCCACGAAGTTTGTCGTCATTGAGCCCTTCTTTGATCGCGCGGATGAACAAAAGATGTCTGCGATAGAGCTCTCTCCAATTAATACTGGGATCAATGCCCAGTTCCTTGGTCTCATGATCTGCCCCAATCTCTGCAAGCTCGACGAGTACCTTCAGTGCGTCACCCACATGGTTGAGCTCTTCATTACGGAAAACCGCCATGGTAGCTATACTGAGAACACGATCCGATGATGCCATCATTTCCACACTCGAAAGCTTCTGCCGTAGCAGTGCATCACGCTCAGTTTGAATACTGTATAGCTCAAGCGCACGTGAGATTGCAGCCTCTAGATCATTCACCTCCCAAGGCTTGGTAATATACTGATACAAGCCGCCAGTGTTCACTGCTTCGATGGCAGTATCAATGTCGGCATAGGCTGTGGAGAGCATGCGGATACATGAGGGTTTGAGCTCACTTACTTTTTCAAGCAGCTGGGAGCCCGTCATGTTTGGCATGCGCTGGTCAGTGACGACGACTGCAATGTTATCGATCTTCTCCTTGAAGACTTCCAATGCGTGCATCCCATCAACAGCAACCACAATTTTAAATTTGTCACCAAACAAACGGGTGAAGTACTTACGAGTTTTCTCCTCATCATCAACGAAGAGAACCACATTGTCTTGGTTCGGATTATCCATAATTTAACTGTGCAGACTTTTACTATTCTATTTTTTCGCGTAATCCAAGCACATTAGCGCACCATTTTTGTTCACCAGTGTCAGCACGATATTAGTGTTGGAAAAAGATATTAAACTCAGTGAATTCTCCCACAACTGAATCAACACTTACCCTGGCATTGTGTTGATCAAGGATGCGGTGACAAATACTGAGACCCAGCCCCATGCCCTCGCCAACATCATTTTTGGTAAAAAATGGTTCAAAAATTCGGTCAATATCCTCGGCGGAGATCCCACATCCGTTATCCCTCATGATAATGCTGACTCCCCCGTCATGTGATTCTGTTCTCAGGCTGATTTCACCACGGTATGGCCCTGACTCTCTCTCCTTTACGTCAATGGCCCTGGTGGCATTCTGGATAAAATTGACCAGCAGTTGGCATAGTTGTCGCTCATTACCCTCAATCTCATGGGCAGGATCAATGTTGATGTCCAAATCGGTATCTACAAGCATGGCACTTACCAATTTACGGGCGTTCTCCGCAATGGAGGCAAGCTGCACAGACTCCATATGCATCGTATCACCACGAGTAAAGGCTCGTAAATCCGTGATAATGCCAATCACTCGAACAACACCCTCCTCAGCATCAGAAATAACTTCCATAAAATCCTCCCTCTCACTCTCATCGAGAGATGACTCGAATGATCTGAGGCTATGAATCGCAATCTTACTGTAATTAAGCGGGTTATTCACCTCATGAACAATGCCCGCGCTCATGCGTCCCAGTGACGAGAGTTTCTCACTTTGAACCAGTAAAGTGGCCTGCTCTTTGAGCTTGGTGTTAGCTGCCTCAAGCTCTGAATTGTTTTCAGCCAGCTTGTGGTTCGTGGCCGTCAATTCTTTGTTTGTGTCCGAAACTTGCTTCGCCAGACAAAACTCACGAAAACGATGGTTCGTGTAGAAGTAGGTTGCAGTACTTGCGATAGTACCGGTGACAAAGATGAAATAACCCGGGACTAGTGCTTTTTTTCCCAAGTCGTAGAATGCGTCACCAGAATCGTGGATGCGGATCGCAAAACCATAGCAAGCAATGCAAAGTATTACATTTAATATGCTATCAAAGGTATTCCAACGTAATAGTAACGTAGCCCCTACAATTACCAAATTTAAGCCCGCCCAATATGGGGATTGGGCCCCGTCGATATCAAATATCATGTAAGATATCGAAACGATGGGCAACATCGCAACCATGTGGACAGCTACTCTGGCCACTGAGTTTTTGGTCACAAACAAACACAATCCGGCAAACAAGAGCATCAATATCGAGGTCACCACCCTGTTGACAAAGAGGCTCCCCAAATGCTCTTGATAAACTACAAAATCCAGGGACAGGCCAAACATCATGAAAATGGCCCCGAAAATCGCGGCTTGCATGCAATTTGTTTTCCTCGCCAGCTCCTCAGAAATTTTGAACAGCTGCCAGTCAGTGGTTTTGGACTTAGTCATGGATTAGTTATGTGATGATCTCATTCGAGGGGTCTGAAAATGGATGCATAGATACCTTACGTATTTCTAAAAACAGGTTTACCCCCGTCGCCTCCCTCTTGACATCTGTCTCCATCACAGTGCCATCCAATGGGATCAAGTCGAGCATCTGCCAATCGTTGCGATACACTAAATTCCACTCAACGAGATATTCCATCCAGCCAATACATGGGTTACTCGATGCAACATTAGTTACAACCGCGAGTCCCTGAGGTCTTAACATTCGCGTAAACAGTTCAACGAGTTTTTTACATACTTTTTGAGACAAATAATCAAACAGTCCTGCGCAGTAAACCAAGTCATAAGATTCTTCTTGCATACCAGCTCCACCGCTACTGGCTTGTTTGAGTATTTGATGCACAGATCGTTGCATGACTTGAATCTGACCACCCCTCCGGTTTTCATGCTTAATCCCGGAAAGAATGTCTTTCGTATGATCCACTGTTTCCTGATTAAAATCAAGCAAAGTAAAATCGCAATAATCACTGATCTCCTCGCTTTGGAAAAAGCGCTGAACCTCATGAGCTGATCCACACCCCAGATTGAGAACTTTGAGTCTGCGCCCCTCCCCGACAACTCTCTGCGCCTCTTGCTTGATGGTGTCGAATAAATAGTCAATGCGGTTTCGGTGTGCTTGCACTGGTTCAAAACCCAAGAACACTCTGTTGAGTAATTTGGCAAACAGTGAGTCTCCCTCATAGGGGTCGCGTAACATCATGTCGACAAGTTCATAGTCACCGGCATAACCAAGCGGTTTGGTGTATGCCCGGTGCGCAAACGGCGAGCATAACATATAAGGGTGCATTTGCCTCCTCACGTAAAGCTTGTGAGCTGCTTGGTCTGTCAATCTGATGTTCCGCGTTGATGCTTCAAAATTTGCCATATGGGGCAGCAGCTCCTCCATGATGCGTCCCTCTGTCTCTTG
>JBDQHQ010000073.1:0-9719 GCA_040264795.1 Akkermansiaceae bacterium
AATCTTCAAAGGTCGAGTCCTTTGGCTTGAAGCTCGACCATGGCCGCATCAACAACCTCGTCAATACTCATTTCAGAGCTATCAATAACCGTGGCACCATCCGCGACAATCAGTGGTGAATTTTTGCGCTTACTGTCTTCCTCATCACGTTTACTGACCACATCTGCCAGGCCCTCTGCCGAACGCCGGGCCAGCCTGACTTCCTCCGATGCATCAATATAGAGTTTGTAGGGCGTGTCGGGAAAGACAACCGAGCCAATGTCACGCCCCTCCATAACCAAACTGCCAAGCTTGAGATATTCCCTCTGCTTGGCCACGAGTAACTCGCGAACTACTGCCAGGGCAGCCACTTGAGAAACCCGGGCATTGACCTCATTTTCTCGCAGGGCATCCCCGGGGTCGACACCATCAATCAGGATAATGGATTGCCCGTCCTTAACTCCACAGCTCAGATTTATAGCCGCTAACATTTCAGCTACCGCTTCGGCATCTGAAACGTCCACCCCCTTTTGTAGAGTAGCCCACGCAACCGCACGATACATCGCCCCTGTATTAATCATAATCAGCCCGAGGCGTTCAGCCAGGCGCCGCGCCACCGTACTTTTACCCGAGGCAGCGGGCCCGTCGATGGCTATCGCATAAAAAGGAGCTTTGAGATCTTCAGACATATTAAAAAAGTAGCAGAGTTATCCGGCTGGCTGCATCGCCAAAATCATTTCCAGATGATCGGCAAAGCCCGGGTAAGAAGTATCAATGCAAGCCGTGTTATCAATGCTCGTCTCACCACTGGCAAACAAACCCGCAATTGCAAATGCCATCGCGATCCGGTGATCACCAAAACTCTCCAGAGGCACCCCTGTTAGTGACTTACCCCCCGTGATCTCCATACCATCCTCATACTCCTCAACATCTGCCCCCATCTTCTTCAAATTATGAACCACCGTAGTGATACGATCACTCTCCTTGACCCTTAATTCCTTGGCATTGCGAATCACCATCACCCCTTGCGCCAGAGCACCTGCAACGGCTAACACCGGTATTTCATCAATCAGATTGGGCACCTCCTCGGGTAAAATTTCTGTCCCCTGCAAGGATTTGCCTGTTACCTCAATGTCACCGTAGGGTTCACCGCACTCTTCGGAGTGAGCTGTGCGCTTAATATCAGCACCCATACGGGACATGACATCCAGAATGGCAGTACGCGTCGGGTTGAGACCCACATTCCTAATCAGCAAATGCGCCCCCGGCATCGAGGCAGCCGCCACAATCCAGAAAGCCGCTGAGGAAATATCACCCGGAACACGTAGATTACCAGCCTCCGGTATTTGACCGCCCCTTACCGAAATACGCTGACCATCACGGTCTGAAGTCATGCGAAAATAAGCCAGCATGCGCTCGGTATGATCACGAGTTTCAGCCGGTTGAATCACAGAGGTAGTACCCTCGGCAAACAGGCCGGCTAGTAAAACAGCACTCTTGACCTGAGCACTCGCCACCGGCATCTCATAGCAGATAGGCCTCAGTTCACCTCCCGTAATATGCAGTGGCGCGCATCCGGGGGAATCACCACAAGCCTCGATCTTGGCACCCATTTCTTTCAATGGCGTAATGATCCTACCCATGGGTCTTGATTGCAGGGATGCATCACCCGTCAAAACAGACTCGAAAGGCTGTGCCGCCAAAAGACCGGCAAGTAACCTCATACCGGTTCCCGAGTTGCCACAATCCACCTCCTTGGCCGGAGGACTCAATCGCATACTGGATCCTTGAATCGTGAGAGAAGTCGGCCCGTAGCCAGGCTTACTCTCCAATGTCTCGTGCTGAGCACCCAGCTGTGCCATCGCATTCAAAGTGCAGATGCAATCCTCACTGGGAAGATAGTTGTCGATGCGACACACCCCATTGGACAAACCAGCCAGTATCGCTGCCCGGTGTGAGATACTTTTATCTCCCGGCACTTCGAATTCAGCGTTCAGACTGCTGATTGGCTTAATGGTAATACTTGGCATGTCGAAGTTGAAACAAGGGTGAATAGTGGCTGATCAAATCTGCTTCTGGAAACTCACAAGAATAGCTCTGATTCTTGATCGCGTCATATGAGATCGTCCCTGAGCAGTTTGGCTTTCTCGAGCAATTCAACCAGTGCTTCATCGCTTGAATCATCCAGCAAAGCAAGCATTTCACGCAAATAGCTGATCGCCTCTTCAACGGGCTCGCGTAACGAGCCTTTGTTCCTCATCAGAATTTCCGCCCACATACTTGGATGCCCGGAAGCAACACGCGTGGTATCACGCATTCCGTTGCCTGCAAACTTACCATGCCTCGGGTCTTTGAGACCTACAAGAGCACCCACAGAGGCCAGCATATGAGGCATGTGGCTAATTCTTGCCATCACTTGATCGTGCTCTTCGGAGCTCGTTTCGTAACACCGGCACCCGATTGCCTCCCACAGTTCGCGCACCAGGGAGACATCCTTTTGGGCATGTCCCGAGTCATTGGTAATGACACATGCGGCATTCTCAAAAAGATCTTCTCTTGCAGAATTGACCCCGGCCTGTTCTGAACCCGCCATGGGGTGGCTTCCTATGTATTTTGCCCCCGCTTCGGCAATAGCTGGAGCGAGGATATCGCGAGGGGTTGTCTTGACACTACCCACATCGGTCACAAGAACACCCTCCAATGAACAGCAGGACGCACCAGCCTTTAAAATCTCAAGCATCGCCCCTACTGGAGAAGCGAGAATGATTATATCCGCCCCTTCGACAACCTGCTTAAGATCATCACTGGCAAACTCGATCCCCTGTTTCTTGGCGTCTTCGACACCTTGCTTACGCCTTCCCCACAGTGCTACCGACACATCGGGCAATCGGGACTGGACAGCCAAGGCAATGGACCCGCCCAGCAAACCACTTCCGAGTACGGCAATTCGTTTCATACAGAACAATCACTGGCAGGTGCAGGCATAAAAGCAAGGACCGAGAGCTGCAAAATCAAGCATCGCGCAGTCACAAACAATGCATCAACACCTTCAACACGTAGCTGGAGGCAGTTGATGAAGTTCAGACCTGTCTTCAGGGCACTCTGAACTTATGGTTAGGATCGGGATCCTCAGGATCACGGCATAACCTTCCCGGACCAATCCCCCTGACATCTACAATATTGTTGGTGTAGGGATTGAAAACAAATCCGGGCTTTCCGGGCACAGGAACGGCCGTCGGGTATTTGGATTTCGGAGGCTGCACTGGCAGCGCCTGATTGGGATCCGTCCATTGCCCGCCCTCAGCTGTTTGATTAGCAGCTTCCTGCTCGAGGCGCTGGCGGTTTTCTTCCATCTGCCTCTGCTGCTCACTGGTTATGGTTTGCTCCACCTGCAACTGAGACGAGCGCTCACCACTGGGCCTGTAAGACGGAGGGTATGGGGAGCACGCCCCAATACAGAAAACAACACCAAGCGGCATGATTATGCTCTTTGATAAATCCATTGTATTTGAATAGTTAATCTAGTTAATTGGCCTCACCAACCACCGTATATCCCGTGGATGCGCCAGCCATACAGAGGGATACTTCACCCACAACCAAAGCAAGTCAAGTCCTAGCTATATCATATGGCGTCCATCCCATTACCAAGCACCTGAGCGGGGCCGCCCATCTGTAATATCAGCCTATAAGATCCAGCATCCAGCCTCTGACGGATATTCAGAAGCTAGCGAGGGTCATAACCTATCGCATTACCGTGACCAAAGACCAACATCTCTCCACCGCACTCGAGCAATACATGCGCGAGGCCGTGGCTGGCACAGCCCTCAGTGACCCGGATTTTAACACCCTGGCTCTGCAAATCTTTGCCTACCAGTATGAGTATAACATCCCTTATCGGAATTTCTGCAACTCCCATGGCAGCACTCCGGACAATCTCAGCCATTGGCATGGGATTCCGGCATTACCCACAGACGCCTTTAAAAACGAATCATTTCCGCCAAGCACCTTTCCCGTGGAGAATGCTCACAAAACATTTCTCACTTCGGGAACGAGTTCTGAAGTTCGGGGTAAACACCACTTCGCCTCAACTAACATTTACGACCAATCCATTATCAGCGCGTGGCAGACACTCCAGCTCCCTAATCCTGAGCACGCCGTGTTTCTGATCGCTCCCCCTGAGCAATCACCTGATTCATCCCTATCCCACATGATGGGTGTGATCGCAGGACAACTTGCCGAGCAAAGCACCTGGATCATGAGTCATTCCGGATCACTTGATTTGGAAAAAATGCTCTCTGTTGCTGACAAAGGTAAGCCGGTAGCGCTGTTCGGCACAGCCCTATCATTTCTCCACCTCTTTGACTCCATCAAAAACCCCATCTGCCTCCCCCCTGGCAGCTGGGCAATGGAAACCGGGGGCTACAAAGGCACGCGCCACCAACTAACCAAAACCGAGCTCTACGAGAAATTTAAAACCAAGCTCAAACTCGATCCCGGCTCCATCATCAACGAATACTCCATGACAGAGCTCAGTAGCCAGTTCTACACCAGTAGCCTCAGACAGCCACATAGAGGGCCCAGCTGGACCCGGGTGCGCGTCATTGATCCGCTTACCAATACCGACTCAAAACCTGGCGAGCCCGGCCACCTGATCATCTATGATCTCGCCAACCTTGATTCCGTGATGGCCATCCGCACCCAGGATCTCGCCATCTGCAATGAGACTAACCTTGAACAAGAGCCAAGTTCCTTTAGCCTGATTGGCCGTGACCCAAGCGCCCTTCCGAGGGGCTGCTCGCGCTCCAGTGATGAAATCCTCAGCCCATGAGCTCTACCAAAGACCGCATCCAGCAAATCGCTGAGACCTACGCTCAAGACGAGCTCAGCAAATGGACAGGATCGTTCAGCCGTGATGACTTGCACCACTGGCTTAGTACTGAACTCGGTAGCGACACAGCCTTAGATCAATATCAGCCGCACGGCCCGCTGCAGAGCAAGGCCGTAGCACCCGCCAACATTCTCCACATTGTCAGTGGTAACACTGCCCACGCCGCCCATCAAAGCCTGCTCAGAGGCTTGATCCTTGGCTCACACAATGTTGTTAAAATTCCATCCGCGGGCTTACCTGACTTTACGGATAGCCTGGATCAGTTCCCGGAAGAACTCAGAAAACGGATCGAAGTTCATCGCGAACTCAGCGATGAACATTGGTCCAGAGCCGATGCTGTGGTCGCCATTGGCTCTGATGAATCCATTGCCACCATCCACCAAAAATTACGAGCGGATCAAACCTTCATCCCTCACATGCACAAGGTATCTCTGGGGGTCGTCTATGAGGATTTTGGGCCTGCCGCCCGACTTGCCGCCCGTGACATCTCACTCTACAACCAGCAGGGCTGCCTGTCATTGCACGCAGTCTACGTCTCCGGGGACTCGAAGGCCTTCGCCTCAGCCCTTGCCGAGGAAATGGCAGCCTTTGCCCGTGAAAACCCGGCTGACACCTTGAACACCTCGGAGGCAGGAGCCATTAGAAACACCCGGGAGAACGCTCGTTTTTGCTCCGCAAATGATCAACAAACCCAACTATGGGAGAGCGAAGACAGCCTCGAGTGGACAGTCATCCACGAACCAAGTCCCAAGCTAAAGCTATCATGCCTGAACCGCTGTGTTTATGTGAAACCACTTCCAACCGAGTTTGACACCAGCACCCTCGGCCCTCAATCCCAGCATCTTTCAACGATTGCCCTGCACCCATTCAACCGGGCAAATGCATTGTCACTTGAGCAATTACCGGCACACAGAATTTGCCCACTAGGCCGAAGCCAACAGCCGAGCCTCTACTGGCATCACGACGGCTTTACTCCATTGGCATCACTGGTCAAATGGAAGGATATCGGCTAAACACCTCACACTCCACTCAGCTACTGAAGTATGTTTGACCCGCCCATCACCACCACGGGAACCGTGATCGATTCCCCCAAAGAAAAAATCTATCATGTCTCACTCCCCAATGGAAAAATCATCATTGGCCACGTGCCCAAGGCCCTGATTGCGCTACACGATCAAATCGTGCCCGAGACAACAGTAAGACTTGAACTTACGCCCTATGACTTAAGCAAAGGCAGAATCGTCGGGCTTGTTACAGATTCTCCAGATGACTAGATCGAATCTCCTTTGAAGAGATTCTGGTCCATATCCAGAGCTGGACTGGCCTCAGCAGTCTCACCTATGAGAACCGCTGGCACACCTGCCACCGTTTTATGAGGTGCCACATCATTGAGCACAACGCTGCCCGCACCGATCTTGGCGCACTCACCAATCTCGACACGACCCAGTATTTTTGATCCGGCACCGATCAACACACCTGTCCTTACAATCGGGTGACGCTGACCGGTCATCTTTCCAGTGCCACCCAGAGTCACCTCATGCAGAATCGACACATTGTCTTCTACAATTGCCGTTTCTCCGATGACAACACTGGTCGCATGGTCGAGTAGAATTCCGCAGCCAATCTGAGCAGCCGGGTGAATATCCACGGCAAAAGTCTCACTGACGATACTCTGAAAATACAGCGCCAGGGATTGACGCTCATCCTGCCACAGGCAGTGAGCTACCCTGTAGGCTGAAATAGCCAGAAAGCCCTTGTAAAATAACAAAGGCTCCAATGCTGAGGTGCAGGCCGGGTCACGGTCAACAATCGCTATCATATCACGCGCCACGCTGCGCATTACTTGTTCATTGCCAGCCAGGATGTCACCGAGCAACGGCTCAAGCTCGGCACGCTGCATATCCTCCCGGGACAACCTGCGAGCCAACCTTACCGCCAGACTCTCTGAGAGATTTTGACGGCTGATGACCACATCATCGAGCATGCGCTTCAAATGAGGCTCATGCTCTGCCATCGCCATTGCCGCATCGCGTATTTCTGCCCAAATACTCTTAAGGTCAACTGTCTCCAGCAATGATTCATTGCAAAGGTTCGCTGCCTTGGCACTGGTAATGTTTTCGTTTTTATGTTCCATTGTCCTTATGCGTATTTCACAGAAACTTGAGTATGCTTGTCGTGCCATGGTGCAGCTCGCACAGCACCATGACGGGCAAACGCTCACAAGACTCGATGACTTGGCGCAGCGTGAGGCGGTTTCTGCAAATTTTCTAGTCCAAATTCTCAATGATCTCAAGCGCGGGGATCTTATTATTAGCAAACGTGGCAAAACCGGTGGTTACCTTCTTGCCCGCGATCCCCGTGAAATCAACCTTCTTGATATTACCAAGGCAGCTGATCCGGGCATGCTCAGCAACCATATTGCCGGTGAGGGAGAGTCCGCAGAGGCAATTCATGAAGCATGGAACCATATTCATGAGTCCCTCACCAAAGAACTGAGCTCCATCACCTTGGACTCATTGAGCACACAGTCCCCGATGTTCTACATCTGAGTGCCTCCAAGCAGCGCTGAAATAATGGCATTCCGGTTCACTCTTCTGTTATTGTTCACCATGCACGGCGCACTTTGTGCCGAGGAAATGCTACGTGCAGCCAATCAAACAGCCTCCCCCATCAACCAGCGCAGAGCCTTTGGAAATGCTTGTGGACCTGCCTCGCTACTCAATGCTTTCCAGTATGGCACGGATAGATGGCAGAGAGTCTTTAACGCCATACCAGGTCACAACAGCAACACCCGTATCCGTCACCTTGTCTCTACTTGGGGTGAACAACCATCAAAACACATAGATAGCGTTCAGCGCTGGAATAAAGATCAAGGCATCAACCTTGTCGACCTCCATGATATCGCCAATGAAATGTGCGGGGCTCACCACTTACCCGAGGTAAAATATCAAATACTCACCAGGGAAAAAAGCGAGTCACAGGCCAACTTACTGAAACGCACCCACAAGCTTATCACCACATCCCTCAACGAGGGGCTGCCCCCCATTCTCAGCATTCGTCGCTACGCCTTCCGTGAGAGCAAGGAACTCGCCTCCAAATCATGGTGGCCTATTCGAGCCCACTTCATCGTAGTGATAGCAGTGACCAAAAACATCGGAGAAGAATCCGAGTCTTTTAATATCAAATACGTTGACCCTTACGGCGGATTCACCCGTGAGGGAAAGCTACAAACAGACACCGGAAAATTTACGGAGAGCCCGTTTCTTGGTGCCGGACTACCTGCAGCCTTGGTTGGTAAATCCCTTATCAAAAAAGGAGAAGACAGCGTGCTTACATGCTCAGCTGTGATGGGACATTGGTAATAGAGGAATACGGACAAGCATACGGCTTTTATATTTCACCTCGTATTACAGACCTTGTTTGTGCTACATACAACTCAAGCAAATTTACACCCATCAACATGCAAGGACTCATCCTAAAGATCGACTGCCCGGACCAACATGGCATCGTCGCAAAAATCGCATCCTACGTTGCCGACTACGAGGCGAACTTATGTGAATTCTCACAGTTCACGGATGATGATCAGAACAAGTTTTTTGCCCGTGTCGAAATTGATACCAGCAATATGAAAATCAGCCTTGAGGACTTCATCTCTGGCTTCAACACCTTGGGCAAATCCTTATCGGCAAACTGGCACTTCCGTGAGCTTCCCTACAAGATGCGCACTGCTGTCCTGGTCACCAAAACCGATCACTGCCTCAATGAAATCCTCTGGAGAACCAAACTCGGAGAGATGCCCATTGAGATCACCTCCATCATTGGCAACCGTGACAATTGCAAAGAGATCGCACTTAAAGCAGGTATTCCCTTTCACCACATCAACCTGGATGGTGATCAAAAAGAAAAAGGGTTTCAGGACATCAAAAAAATCCTCACCGAAGAAAATGTGGAGCTCACCGTGCTAGCACGTTTCATGCAAATATTACCCACATGGTTCTGCGATGAATTCAGTGGTCAGATCATCAATATTCACCACTCATTCCTGCCCGCATTCATCGGGGCCAACCCTTACAAGCAAGCTTTCGAGCGAGGAGTGAAACTCATCGGGGCAACCTGTCACTACGTCACCACTGAGCTGGATGGCGGCCCTATTATCGAGCAAGAAGTCAAACGCGTGCAGCACTTCCACAAACCCAAGGACCTTATGCGCCTGGGACGTGATTGCGAACGTGATGCCCTGGCCCGCGGCATCCGCCTCCATGTCAATGACAGGACCATCATTCACCAGAACAGGGCAATTGTCTTCCCTGACTGAGACCACAAGAGTCTGCATTAGCGTTACTGCTAGGTCGTAGCATTCTTGGCCCGTACCTGGCCATCCCCCCTGATCCGATACTGATAAGAAGTCAACTCCCGCAAGGCCATTGGGCCCCGGGCATGCAGCTTGTCGGTTGATATGCCTATTTCAGCACCAAATCCAAATTCACCCCCATCACTGAAGCGGGTGGAAACATTGTGAAACACACAAGCACTGTCAACCTGCGTCATAAATGACTGCGCACGAGCCCCGTCTGAGCTCACGATACAGTCACTGTGCCGTGAGCTGTGTGTATTGATGTGCTCCACTGCCTCTACCAAAGAGTCCACCACCTTAATAGCGATGATCAGATCGAGATACTCCGTATCCCAGTCCTCATCACTAGCCGCCACTGCATCGCCACCCAGAATTGCGAGCACCCTCTCATCCCCACGCATCTCGACTCCTTTTTGCTTATAAACCTGAGCAATTTGGGGAAGAAAAACCTCCGCGATATCGGCATGCACCAAGAGAGTTTCCAGCGCATTACAAACC